>NZ_WKFA01000006.1:0-203099 GCF_021605325.1 Pseudomonas sp. PA-7-1E | reverse complement strand
CTTGCCCGTCGCATCCCACATCCTCAAACCATAGGAAGCGCTTGGGACAGACGAAAAGGCCCCAATGAATATAGCCCCAGAGTGTGCTTGCCCTGATGTTACGGAACAGCCAGTCCAAGCACCTGCGCCCCCCTCTAGCAAAACTCCAAGCTGTATAAGCGACCCATTGCTCTGCGGGCGTACAAAAACAAGGGGCGGCTCTTGGGTGGTAACAACTGAAGAGAATACAACTGAGACACCAGCGGTGTAGGAGCCTTTGTGAAATACGCACAGCCTCGAATACTCAGAATCAAGGGAGACAGCCCCGACATCGTTTACTACTTGCAGGCCATAATTCATTAGCCAAACCTCGCAACCATTAATCGCATCGTTGCGGTAGAGAATGAGTCAGTCGGCCGGTCTTTCAGAAAATTCCTAACATACACAAGCTCCGTACCCATCTCGCACTCCAGCTGCCTATTCGACACAACCTGTGAGTTATCATTGTTTATTGGCAATAAAAAGCAAATTGCATTGGTTGCGGTACAACCTGGAGCCGAAAAAGTCCTAGTGCCTCCAGGACCTGAAGAATATGAAACCAATACAGATAAAACGATCCTGTAAGTAGATGTCGTGGTGTCAAATTCCAGGTTACCAGTTGGTGACCATATCCTCAGACCGGAACTCATTCAGTAAGATCTCCGATTTGAACGCGCTTGACGCCACCATTATCCCAAAACCGCAACGAGCGATTTGTCATCATTGATCGGCCCTGCCCTGGTACAACTCCGTTGATTTCAAACGTCCCGTCGAAGAACAGCTTCCAGCCAGCCTTGCCTGGGTCATAGTTATTCGACTGGATGTAGTTTCCGATCTTGGCGTTGGTGATAGTGCCGTCCTGGATGAATGCGGACTTGATAAAGGTCTGCCCACCTTGGACTGCGAACGGCACCGATCCGGCCTGGCCAATGGCGAACCTATCGGCGTCGATGATGAACTGCGACTGCAACCCGCCAGGCCCATTCTCCAGCCCAAGCCCGATACCGGCGTACTTGTAGAGGCCAGTGGCAGTTTCGTACTGCATCCGCACCGACCAGTTCGCCGTGACCTTGCCATCGACCGTTTGAATTGCCGTGGTGTTGGTCTGGATAGCCAGCGTGTTGCCGTTGACCGAGTTCTTGACCGTTTCGATGCTGGACGACAACACGCCGTCGGCATTGATTCGGGCGGTTTGCTCGGCTATGACCGCAGCGGCGTTGCTGGCAACCTTCACTTCCACTGTGTCGGTTCTCTGCCCCTGAACCAGGTCGCCCTCGATCAGAGCGGACTGAACGGACCACACTCCTACGTAGCCGGCCTCTGACCCAATAAGCGCAGTGTCATCACCCTGGAGTGGCGGGTTTACCTGGAGGTAGATGCCGTCTACCCGCTCCGCCGTGGTGGTGACCTTGCCGTCGAGCGTGGTTACCGTGGCCTTAAGGGTGCTTAACCCGCTGGCCGTGGCGTTCACGCCGGTGACTGGGTCGTTGACCGTGACCTTCACCGCATTGAGCTGTTGCGCCTGGGCGGTGATGTCCTGTCCATGCTGGTTGATCGTCGCCGAGTTCTGCTGAACTTGCGTCACCAGGGCGTTAACCGTCTGCGTTACCGTGCCGATGTCGGTCCAATAGGTGGCATTCGGTGGTGGGTTGTTCGCCGGTACCGGGCCATTGGCCTGATACAGGTGCTGGCCCATGCGCACGATATCGTTAAGCGCGTACGCCTTCGCAGGATCGTATTCCAGTGCGTCGACGATCTGGTCAATCAAACCTTCCAGCTCATCCTTGGCCGCTTCGATGCGCCCATTGACCGAGCCAGGGCCGTTGCCGTCGATAAGGTTGATGCGCTCATTCAGCAGCTGTCCCAGGGATGTCTCGTCGATCTGCCCTTTGATCTGCTCAAGGATCGGCCCAGCATCCGAGCTGGCCTGGCCCATCACCCCATTCACTACTGGATAGAACGGACCGATGTTGCCGGTACGGTCCACCAGGCGCGCCCAGAAGAACAGCGTAGCGCCCGCCAGCAGGGACTGCATACGGTAGTCGGCCTGCGGGTATGCCAGGTCGGCCAGCTTGGTCGCGGCATCCAGGTTATTCGCCGGGCCATACCAAAGCTCGGTGCGCTGGGTGTCCTCGGCGCCAGCAGGGAAGCCCCACTTGATGCCGATGCCGAACAGTTCGCTGGTGGTGGTCAGGAACGACACCGCCGGCGGCGCCCCGGTTTTCCCTTCCAGGTTGGTCAGGGCCGAGGTTTTCGGGATCGACGATACGTTGAGGGCGCTTACCGCCCTGACTCTCGCCATGTACTGACCCGAGTAGATCCCGCGAACGTCGGCCATCAGTTCAGCGGTGCTTGGCAAAGGCACCCACTCACGTGCGCCCCACTTCCACTCCACGTCATAGGCGACCGCACCCGGGGCAGCATCCCAGGCGATAGACATCACCGTAACGGCGATGCCCTGCTCTATCACGACGTGCTGGCTCAGCATCACGCGCGCCGGAGCGTCCTGCGTACCCACAGGTATGCCAGTGATTGGCCGGGTGTCGACCACCGCGCCGTTGTCGATGGCTGGGAACTTGCTCGGGTCGTGTTGGATTACCTCGAGCTGGTACTGGTGCCACTCCGGCCGCGTGACGTTGCGGACGTAGAACTGCATCAGCTTCAGGTCTTCGTAATCGAGGATCCAGCCGCTTTCTGGCACCGGCTGCTCGCTGAAATCAGCCATGACGGTTACAGCGCGGCCAGCCACAGACTTCACGACACGGGCCTCTGATTTCCCGCTGGGCAGGTTGACCATCAAACGCGCGCCAACGGGAACAACCGTGTCCCGGTCGAGCGTCACCAAGCGCCCAGCGGCCGCTGAGATGCGCCCACCGTTGTTTCTGCCCACCAACATCGGGTCTGCCACGGCAATGACCTGCCCAGGCTTTGGAATGCCGCCGTCCAGGCCGACACGGAACACACCGCCCTGGGTTTGCAACTTCTCTGTCAGCGCCGCCCACTGGCCTGCGCGCTGGGCCTGGCCCTGGGAAGTGCAGGCAATAGCGCTTACGGCCGTTTCGCGAACGATCCCGCCGAGTTCGACCATCGCTTCATCGTCAAAGACCGGCTCCTTGTCAGTTTCAAACCCCTGCTCTGGGTTGTCCCAGGCCACCATGTACAGCGTGTGGCGATCGCGCGCGCGGGTGCCCTCGTACTTAATGGCGCCGTTGTTCAGGATCTGCGTTTGGTTGTAGGTGTACACCGGGTCGCCGGGCATATCGGCGTTGACCACGATCTGGCTGCCGTCCCAGTAGGCCAGGCCGTGAAAGATCGATGCCAAATCCTGCAGCACCGCGTAGGCTTCGGCCTGCTTTTGCAGGTACAGGTTGCAAGTAAAGCGCGGCTCCATGCCGCCCTTTCCGTCCGGCACCATCTGATCGCAGTACTGCGCGATCCGGTAAAGCGACCAGCGATCAACCATCGTTGCATCAATGCGATCGCCCAGGCCGTAGTAAGGGTGCAGCACCAGGTCATAAAACACCCACGCAGGGTTGTTGGTGTAGGCCTCTTTGAAAGTGCCGTCCCAGATGCCGTTGCTGGTACCGGTGCCCGACGTCGCGTACGTGCGCGTCGAGGCGTCATAGTTGCTCGGAACGCGAACGATGCGCCCGCGCATCAATACCGCGATCTTGGCGATATCGCCGCCGAATGTTTGGGCGTCGTATTCAATAGCGCTGACCGAGGTGAGCGGGTATTCCTGATCGCTGTCGACCACCTCGGCGATCGCCTTGACCACCATCTGGTCAACCACCAGGTCGGAGTTCGCGTTCGGCGTGAGCCGGCGAACGCGAACGGTCCACCGGTTGCCGTCTGGCAGTTCCAGGCGGTGAGCCCGCTCATACTCGGTGACGTTCTTCCGGTCGACGAACGACACCAAGGCCTCCACGTAGGGCCCGCCGTCAGTCGCAATATCCACGGCATAGTCAATGCGCACGCCGTTGATGTTGCCGGCGGCGTCCTGGCTGCGGAGTGCTGGCCAGCTCAGGCGGATTCGAACCGCGTCAGCGACCTGGTTTGTGACGGTGTGCAGCCAGGGTGTGCCAAAGATCAACTCCTGCTTGACGTCGATCTCGTTGCTGGCTTCAGTGATGCCTTGCAGCCGATCCTGATTGAGCTCGCCGTTACGGAACTGCCATTTAACGCTGGGGTAGTTGATCGTGCCGTCTTCGTTCTGGATCGGTGTTCCGTCGAGCTTGACCGAGCGCAACCCATTGACCGGGCCAACGATCGGGCCCCAGCTCCACATGTAGACGATGCGTGCGGTGGATATCGAAGGCACGCTGTTCTGGGCGATGCTGGGCTTTTTCTCTTTGGCCTGGCCGCCCTTGCTGCCGTGCACGGCGCGGCGCTTGGGGGTGATTGCGCGGGGCGCCTTTTTTGCTACTGCGCTCATGCGCCCTCCAGAATGCAAAAACCCGCCGAAGCGGGTTGTGGTGGTGGCTGGATCAGATGTTGTCCTGGGTGTATATCCCTCCCGACTCCACCGCGCCGCCGATCTCGCGCTCCCCGTACAGCAATGGGTATGGGTTGCCTTGGGCGATGGTGGTGACGGCGCCGCCGAAACCGTAGCTTGGGTTGTTGCCGTCGTCGTTCTGGTTGTCGGTGGTGGCCGTGGTGGCCGGCGAAAGCATCTGAACCATACCGCCCAGGCCAACCGCCGCGCCGGCGGCCAGCAGGCCCATGCCCAAGGCCGAAGATGTGCCGCCGGTGAACAGGCCACCCACGATCAGCGCAACGCCCAGAATGGTCTGGAACAGGCCGGCCTGCTTGCTCCCCTGGATGATTGGCTGAATCCGAATGTCGCCCTCGGTCCGGCCAACCATCGCCAGCTCCTCGGAGCCGATGTTTCGCTCGTCGACAAACACCGCGAAGACCATGCCGCGCTCCTCGGCGCGGCGCATGAACGTCTCGAAGCCTGGCTTCATCATGCAGAGCGCTGTCATTGCGTCGTGGATGCCGTAGAGGTCGAGCTGGTATTCCTTGCCAAACTTCTTGCCCAGCACCCCGCCGAGCTTGATGGTGCGCATTGTCATGGGCGGTAGTCCTTGTGCCGGAGGATCAGCCGAACGCGGCTGGCCATCGACCAGCCGTAGATCTCGCGCGCCGCCGGGCGGCCGGCCATGTGGTGATAAATGAACGGGCCAAATCCGCCGAGCGCCGGTGCTGGCTCGCTGTTCAGCGCTGGCTGGTCGCCGAGGTAGATGGCGGCGTGGTTGGGGAAGTAGCATTCCCGACCCGGTGTTGGCACCTGCAGCACCAGCATGTCGCCGCGCTGCGCCTCGCTCACCTGGTAGAAACCAACGGCCGCGAAGTTGTCCTCGTAGAGGCTGGGCCCGTCTTTCTGCTCCCACCACAGGTCGGTGCGCTCGAAGTTCGGCAGGTCCAGGCCTGCCTCGCGCGCGTACCAGTCGCGGCAGGCTGCCCAGCAGTCCAGCAGGCCATGGGAGAAGTCGCGGCCCAGCAGCGGCGCCTGAAAGCCAGCTGGCGTGAACCATTCAAAGTCTCCGCCGGGCCAGCCCACGATACCCCAGGGCAGTTCGTGCAATTCGCAGCTGACGCGATCCGCCATGCTCGGCGTGGGCGCCTTGTCGGGGTGGCTGTGGATGATCGCCAGTACTTCGCCGCGATCCTCAGCGGCCGCCATGTCCTTGTGATCAATCTGGAAGTGCTCGCGCGGCGTCGTGGCCAGGTTCGCGCAGGGCACGTATTCCCGGCCGGCGGCCGACTTGATCAGCACGCCGCAGGCTTCTGCCGGGTAGACGCGCTCAGCGTGCGCACGGATCTCGTCCTGCAGTTTTTTGTTGATGCGCATGGTCACCTCGATCGTGCGATAAGGCTCGCGCCCATGGACCCACCGAAGCGGCGGGTATTGCCCCGGAGCTTGCAGCTGCTCCACCAGCCGCCGCAGCGGTCCAGCGCGGGGTTGTCAGTCGGCTGGTTCTTCTTGTCGAACATCGCGGTGCCTGTATAGGCGCAGGCCTCCTGCCGGTAACCGCCACGGCAGGCCCACCTGCACAGCTTGGTGATCTGCTGGGCGGGCAGCATCTGCCCCTCCATATCGGTTGGGCTCGACAGCGCGAACGTCACCGAGATGCTGGGCAGCGCCTCTGTCTTCTGCTCGATAAACCAGAGGTTCGTCCTGCTCTGGTTGCTGGCTTCCGGGTTGCCCTCTGGGAAGTTCGCCGCGTCCAAGAAGTGGCGGAACGTCTCGATGACCTTAACCCTGGAGCCGGCCAGGTCACGAAACTGGAAGCACAGCGCGGTGATTGCACCGCGCACCCCGCCGAGCTCGTCGTCCACCTGCAGCGTGGGCGTGGCCGGCCTGCCGTCGCCGCGGATGTCAAAGCCCTTGGCCTCGATCTGCAACGGCGAGTAAAGCTGCCCCTGCCAGATGATGTCGCCCTCATGGGCGTGGCCGTGGAAGCGCCATATAGTGGCGCCCAGGCGTGTAGCGTCCAGCTCGTAGAGCCTGATTTGGTTGCCAGGCTCTAGCTTTTGAAGGTCGGAGTTGTAAATCATGGGGCCCCACAAACAAGAAGCCCCGCACAGGGCGGGGCTCGATAAGGGTTATGGTCTGGGGTTGAAAACCTGTTTCACCGAGAAGGTGACGGTGTAGATGTTCGCGCCCAGCGCTTTCTTCTTGTAGCCGTTGGTTCGGTACCAACCTTCCGGTTCCCCGGGCGGCGAGTAGCGGAAGGCCTTGTAGCCTTCGTGTCGATCGAGGAACTTGATCAACTCCGGCAATTCATCGCCGGGGTAGTCTTCGCCGGTGTGCACCAGGTTCCAGACCTGGCTCTTGGTGTTGATGCCGATCCCACCGGCCTGGACCATGCCGTCGCCGAACTCGTTCTCCCAAGTACGCTGGCTGACATCGCCGTCAGCACCGACCTCAACGTCAAAAGTAAATGTCTCAGCCATCAACGCCTCCACAGCCGGCCGCCCTGGCCCATTTCACGATCAAGGAATTTCCCGAACTGAGCCTCCAACCCCGACGACATCGCCTGTCCCTGGCGCGCTGCTTCCTGATCCGACATACCCGGCTGGGCTTGCACATTGATTGGCGCATTGAACACGATCTGCGTAGGACCGCTCGGCGTCGTAGCCGGCGACGTCCCCAGCAGCGCAGCCCTCCCGTTACCCGTCGCCTCCAGGCTACCGATCCCGATACGCGCTTCGGGTTGTGCACCGCTCAGGCTGTTGTCGATCCTTGACAGCATCGCATCCAGCTTCGCGCTGGTTTGAGCAGTAGTAACCCGCTCGCCCTTTTGCAGAAACCAGCTGCCGTCTTCTGGAACCGAGTCGATACCATCGTGCGCCATACCAGATAGAGCCGTCATGCCAACCGCCTGGGCGAGTGGGCCGGTCACTGTCAGCGCAGTCGCCATCGCCGCCGGCGCAGCTGCTGGGCCAATGATCGGAATAGCCGCTGTCGACGCGTAGGCGTTGAGCCCAGCCTGAAGCGACATTGCCGCAGCATTTGCCCCTAGCGTGGTCGCAGCTCCTGCCTGAGTTGCCTTGCCTACGAGCAATTGCACACCCTGGTAGATCAACCATTGAGCGGCCATATCTCCCAGCGCCTTGAGCATCGACTTGGCGAAGTTGCCTACCATGTCGCCCAATGCGTCGTCGGCATCCTCCGCGCCACTGGCGACATCCGAGAAGAACGTGCCCAAACCGCTGGTAGCTTCGCTCAAAGCCGTGTTGGTGAAGTCTGCGGCCTGGGCCGAATAATTACGGGCGGCGTCGGCGTAGTTCGCCCATGCCTCATTGACGCCATTCATCCAGTTGGCTTGTTGTTCGTCGGTCGCGGCGTAGTAGTTCTCCTGCGCCAGCAGCCGCTTATTCAGCTCATCCTGAAGGACCTGCGTTTCGTTGGCGTAGAGCTCCGGCGAGATCTGCCCGGTATTGCGCTGCTCATTGAGCGCCGCCACGTCGGCAGCGTATTTCTGCCTCATGGCCAGGTCAGCGCGCATCCTATCCCTGGCCTTATCCCCCATGCCGACGCCGGCCAGTTCTTGGTCGAATCCATCCTTCGTTGTCTGGGTTGTCAGCGCCTGGGCGTTTTTAAAGGCCGTCAGCTTCAGGTCATCCTCGTTGGCCTTCTTCAGCTTGTTCAGCGCATCCAGCTCGGCAGCCATGCCCATGAGCTTTTTCTTTTGCGCCTCGCTCAGCTTGCCGAGCTTGCCTTCCTGCAGCTCGAAGGAAAGCTTCATCACCTCCGTGGCGTCTTTCTGCTTGTCGCCGGTGGTGTTGATCAGTTCGATCTGGCGCTTATAGCCTTCCTCTGCCGTATCAAACGACTTGAGTTGTTGCTTGGCGGCTGACTGCCCTTCGCTGGCGTTCTTCCGCGTGGCCTTAGTCGCCGCCTCATCAGCCTCTTTTTGCGCGTCCTTTGCTGCAGCGGCTGAACGGATCGCAACAATATCGGCCTCTGTGAGTAACTTGTGCTCGGCGATATATCGATTCGCGGCCGCGAGACTTGTCTTGTCTTGGGCAGAAGCAAGCTCCTTCAGGAGCTGGTCAAGATACTTTTTCCCATCCTGAGCAGCGCTCGCCTTCGCTGATGCGTTCTCACGCTGTGCCTTGGTGTTGGCATCCGTCTCGCCCGTAAGGGCTGCGATGACTTCCTTCTGCTTAACCAGCTCGCCAGACAGCTTCGAGACAGACTTCTCGCTCTCTTCGATGGACTGGGCCATCGCCTCTGTGACGCCAGGAATAAGGCGCAGCTGGTCGGCCACCGCTTGCCAGTCAACTGTAATACCCGACGACTGTTCTTTCGAGGCTTTGCGAACCAGATCCAGTGCTTTCTGAGCTTCAGTCGGCAACGGGGCAAGCCCCGCCATGAGGCCGTCAGCGCCGGCCGCGCCCATTCCGCGCAAATCGCTTTCAAACTTATCGGCAATTGCTCCGGACATTTGCCCAAGATCAGATTGCAGATCTTCGACTTGAGACCTTAACTCGCGAAGTGTTACAGACTGGGTGGCCCGCCCAAGCTCGTTGAACTTTTTGATCAGCTCAGTAATTGGCGATGACAAGTCGCCAAGTTTTTCTTCAAGGACGCTCGTGTTGTCTCGTAATGTTAGGAATGCTGTAGCGGCACCAATTGCTAAAGCCGCAATACCCAAGGGGCCGCCCATCATCCCGATGAGACCAACACCAGCACGGCTCACGCCGACCTGCGCGACAGCCACGGCATTGGTCGCGCGAGCCTCGACCATTCGAGCCTCTGCAAGCTGAAGCGACATCTGCGTCTGAACTGCTGTACCGCGCGCCGCAATCGCCTCCTTCTCGGCTAGGAAAACAGATGTTTGGGCCTTCTGCAGCTCTGCCTGCGCGACCAGCAAGACCGATGTCGCTTGGGCTTTTCTTGCTGCCACATCTTTGAGTGCCGAGTAAACGGCCGCCGCACCCGATGAGGCAGCCATTGCACCGTATCGAGAAAGCGCAGCCACGGCAGCGATGATCGACACATCCGCCAAGGTAGAGAAGTTGTCGCCAACCGCACCAATAGCCTTCCCTAAGGCGCCAGTAAAACTGGTGCTTTCGTCCAGACGACCGACATATACATCGAATGCGTTGGTCAAATTCTGCAGAGCATCACGGACAGCGACCGTCATGCTGTCGGCCAGCTTTCCATTGGCCTCGGCGGTGTTCTGCAAGCCTTTGGTAAGCACATCGAGACCAAGCTTGCCCTCAGCACCAAGCGCCCGAATTTCTTCGGCGGTCTTGCCGGTGGCCTTAGCTACGGTTTCGACAATCGAGGGCATTGCCGCGAGCATCGCCTGCCAACCATCAGCATCGACCTTTCCCGTTTGCAAGGCCTTTGAGTAGCCGTCAATTGCGGATTTGGCTCTGTCAGCAGATGCCGAGTTGGTAACCAACAGGAAACTGAAGCTGTCCATAACATCCAGCGCCTGGCTGGTGTTATAGCCCATGGACTTCAGGCTGCCCGATGTCCGGATATAGAGCTCTTGCGCCTCAGCGAGAGGTCGATACGTGCGCTTAGCGGTATCCAATAGGCGCTGCTGAACCAGATCGTATTCACCAACGCTGGACGTGGCCATGCCGATGCGGTCGGACATCTGTCCGTATGAGTCGGCCGCCTCAATGATCTTTCCGATACCGGCCGCGCCAATAGCACCAGCCAATGCGGTCTTGATCAGCCCCGATGCATGAAGCGCCCGCTCCCCTGCACGATCAAAAGCAGTGTCGATACGCCCGAGGCTCTTATCGATCTTTCCTGATGCCTGACCTACGCTGGAGTCTGCGCGCGCCATCTCCTGACGCAGCTGAGCCGTGGTCGCTTCGATGCGTACCAGCATCCCCTGTACGTCGGTGTCGGCCATGCTTTTCTCCAGACAACAAAAAACCCACCGAGGTGGGCTTTCAGTTTATTTGATTAATTTACAAAGTTTTGATACTCATCCGCGCCTCTTCTGCGTAAACCTTGCCGGTGCTTATGTTTACGACCTTGATCCAAAAAACGCGGCTTTGGAAAAAGTAACTGTCGATCACTGATTCGTGCGGGCTTGTGATGGTTGGCTCGTGATAGTTCTTCGATACTTGTACATAGTCCGGTACGGGTTTAACTGTGAAAACAACTCGAATATTGTCACGCTGGGTCTCCATCTCTGCCGAAGATATGTTTAGTTTCCCAGAAACCCTGTAGATAAAAATATTCCCTGGCGCCTTTGGAACCGGGCTAAACACCAAAAAATACCTATCTATTTTTTGTTTTTCTATAACAGCAGTTGCCCCGAAAGAGTTCTGTCCAGTGTATTGCCCCTGAGAGTAGATATCTTCTCCGAGATCAAACGAAGGGTACTCAGTGTTGACGGCCTTCAGTGTATCGAGTCCGCTTTTAAATCCAGCGCCCTGAGCATCTCGCATTGAGACGTTCAACGAGAACTCACCAGTCGCATTATCAAACTTGATCGCCGATGGTGTAACCACTCCGGCTACAGCGAAATTTCCAAACGAAGCCATTCTATTGGAAAAGGCTGCATCAGTTTCGTACTTCCCCCTCGGTCCGCCGAGTCTGTGGATCTCTCCCAGCAACTCTTTACCCGAGGAAAAACTCTTAGCCTCAACGCCCTTTCCGGCTGGATCAAAGGTTATAAAGAGTTCTTCCTGAGCCGGTTTTGCGTGCGCACCAGGTAGCGTCGCTCGGCTTGCAGACTGGGGCCCAGCGCAACCGTAAAGAGCCACGAAGGCGGCCACCAAAATAGAAAAACGCATCGACTCACTCCCTGTATTTCTAGGGAATTTACCACTGCGCGACCTAAAGTGGCACTTTTTGCATTTCCTAAGTTACCGTGCGCGACCGCCGGTGAGCGCCTTTCGCAGCTTATCTGCCACAGTAGACGCCGAAGGCTTCTGAGCGTTGGTCTTTGTCTTGCCGGTGCCGAACGGGTTGGTCATCTGCGCCCACTCGATTTTGGCGTCCATGGCCAGGAACAGTTCGGGCATCGGAATTGTCCAGGCCAAGTCTGGCGACCAACCCAACCACCCCGTGGCCACCGCATAGAGCCGGTCGACGTAGCTGCCATCCTCGACAGCACTTACGCCGCCGCCGGCTTTTCCTTTCCCGCATCAGGCCCTTTCGGGTTGTACAGTGCTACCAGGTAAGCATTCAGCTGCACGGACACATCCAACACGCCCGTCTGCCACACCTGCTCAGCCACGGCCTCGGCCGCCTTGCCATTCAAGCCAGCGCCGCCGGCGATGATCACGGCGCAACCGTCGATGCTCAATGCATTGATGGCCTGGGACGCACCACGCAGGCCGCCGAAGTGGGCCTCAATCGCACGCACGGCGCCGAGCGTGGGTGTCAGGGTATAGGTCTCGTCGCCAAGCTTGATGTCGACGGTTCCGTAAAGGGTTTTGCTCATGTGGCGAATCCTTGGGGTTCGGGGCCGAAGCCCCTTTGTTTAAGGGGTGACAGGCGCCGGGAGAATTTCCAGGATGTCGGAGTTGATGCCGATGGTGACGTTGCGGCGAACCACGTTGTCAGCAGCGCCGGCGGCGACGGTGTTGTTCATCACCTTGCCGCGCAGGTAGAACGTGGTCGGCAGCACGGCCGGGGTGGCATCTGGATCGCCATCGTTCAGGGTGATCTTGATGTTGTAATCGCCCTTGCTGCGATCCCGGTGAGCGATCTTCAGCTTGGCCTGGCCCAGGTCGCCGTTGTCCAGGCCGACAGCCAGGGTCAGGTCGCCGGCGTCAGCGGTGCCCTTGTACTTGCGCACGCGGCCATCGCGCAGCGAAGTGAAGGTCACAGAGCTGAACGTGTCGCCAAACTCGCCCAGGTCTTCCACCTCGCCAATATCGACATAGGTGTCCGCCTTGTAGAGCGCTTCAGTGTCCGCGCCGTTCTTGCTGCCGATACCGATCCGGCAGCCGGCGGCTGTATTGAGGTTGTCTTCGGCCATGGGGGTTCCTCCAAGGGCACATTGGATAAAGCCGCGGTGCGGCCGGGTGTTGGGTTTAGTGGGTGGTAATAACGCGGACCGTGACCGATCCTTGATACGTGACGCCGTCAGCATCGCGCTGGGCGTCGGCTTGCTCGACACGGACCGATACAGCGCGCCCGACGGTCAATGGCAGGCGGCGCTCGTCCAGAGCGGACACAACCTCACCGAGGATGCGTTTCACCTCGGCCTGGCCGTGGGCATCCGACCAGACCGACAGGTAGACCAGGCGCTGCTCACGCTTCCTGCCCGAGATGGGCGAGGCGTTGGCGGATATCTCCCGGTCAATCGAGACGTAAGGCATTGGAGAATCCAAGGGGGCACCATCGTAAACCGGGCATGAAACCTCAGCTGCAAGCCTGGTGAACAACGCCTCCTGCAGCGCAACAGATGGATCAGCCATTGGATAGCCCCTTGCTTGCCTTGCTGAGTGTCCGACTTATTGCGGCCTGGATGTTGGCGATCACATATTCCCGGTTCACGTCCTTCGCGGGCCGAAGCCATGGATGTGCCGGGCGTGCCGGGATATCCGGATATTTGCCAAAGAAGTCGGCACCATCGCTTTTGTTGGTCGACCGCCGGTTTCGCCCGCCAGACCGCTTGGTGCCTGAATATCCCTTGGTGCCGTATTCAACGAACTTCAGGTAGAAAAAACGGTTGCTGTCCCTCTTCCCACGGATGCCGATCTGCGCATCAAGCCCGCTTTTGGACACAAACACCTTCAGAGCAGCAGCAGCCGCGCCCGTGTCTTTCGGGATAAGGGTCTTCATGGTGGAAAGAATACGTTCAGCACTGTCGCGCATCACCGGCGCCAGCTCGTTATCCATGGTCGCGTGGATGTTGCGTAGCGTCCGGCGCAGTTTGAAGTCGCCGGACATGCGCGAGCGGCGCGCAGCCATGGCCTACTCCTTGGCCTTGGCGGCCTTTTCAGCAGCTGGGGCGGGAACAGGCAATTCCTCTACCAGGCCGCGCGCCACCAGGTCAGCGCCAAGCTTGGCGTCGACCACAAAATCTTCACCTTTCTCCCGATCGCCTGTGGCGCCGGAAAGGGTTCCCAGGGCAATTACTTTCATGATTCACCTCTATGGATTGGGTACGTTCGAACACAGCAACCGGAGCATAGTGTTCTCGTTGTCGATCAGCGCCGCCTCGATCTGGTAAGTGGTGCTGACCCCTTTCGAAACGTGCACCAGGCGATTACCGGCGATCGCGTCCACCCGCGGGCGGATGCGGATCTCGGCGGTTACGACCCTGGTGAGCTTCTCAGCAACCGGAGCAACCCGGCCGGTGGGCATCGTGATCTCTGCCCACAGCTTGCCTACCTCGGGCCAGGTGACGGTGAAGCCTCCAGAACCGTTTGGCGCTCGCTCTGGCTTCTGCATAGTGCAGCGGTGACGCATTGGACCTGCTCTCATATATTCACCCAGCGATGAGGCTTCCAGAGGGCATTCGTTGCCATTGGCAGTTCCGCAGTGATCGTTCCGATCACCACCGTCTCGCGGTTGCTATACCAATGACCGATCAGCAATAGCGCTCCCTGCTTAATCGCCTTGGTCATCAGCAGCGCATTACCGACCGGATCTGGCAAGGCTGTCTCTGGATCGACCAGCGTGCGATTGGTCCAGGCCTCAAACGCGCTGAGGGCTGCATCCCTGTAGCCCTCAATCAGCGCATCCTCGTCGTCATGGTCGACCTTTAAGTGAGCCTTGACGATGGGAAGATCAATCACTCTTTGGCACCAGCGCCTGAAGTGCCTCTTTGTTGGCGGAGGGATCGAACTCAATCCCTTTGCCGGTGAGCCAGGCCTTCAGATCGGGAACCTTCATCTTTAGCGGATCGCTTTCTTTCTGAGCCTCGATCGCAGCGTTGATTTCTTCCTGAGAGCTGCGCGATGCGTAACCCTCGGGCGGGTAATTCACTGCCAGGTAGCCGGCTGCTAAAAAATCAGCAATGGTCGGGCCGTCCAGTTTCAGACCATTGGCGTCCAGTTGATTGGGGTAAGACGCCACCCCCAGGTGCTCGACCGCCACCAGCGCGCACCGATCCGAGACTTCATGCTCGCCAGCAGGAACCTCAACCACATGGTTTCCGTCCGCAGAGAATGGGAACGGCTTCTTCACAAGAATAATCGGCATAAATCCTCCGGCAGGCTGGGCGCCCGAAGGCGCCCACCAAATCAGGCAGCGCTCAGGGTCAGAACCTTGATCGCTTGGGAGTCGACGAGCATCCCGCCGACGCGCTTGGTGGTGTAGAAGCCAACGTTCGGCTTGTTGGTGTAGGGGTCGCGCAGCACGCGGGTGCCGATACGGTCGACGATGGTATAGCCGCGCTTAAAGTCACCGAACGAGACTGCATTCGCGTCTGCGGCGCGGTCGGGCATATCCTCGTTTTCTGTTACGCCGTAGCTCAGGAGCGTGGATGGTTGACCGAGCGTCAAACCTGGCTGCCAGATGTAATCACCGCGCTCGTCCTTTAGCTTCCGAACATAGGCAACGGTAAGGTTCGACATCATGAAGAGGGCATTTTTGCGATAGCCAGCCTTCAAGGAGTGGATCAAGTCAATCAGGTTGTCTGCAGTAAAGCCGGCAGCGGTGCCAGAAATCAGCTTCTGCAATTTACCGAAGGCTCGGTCCTTGTCGGCTTCGATAGTCAGCTCGTACGCCAGATAACCTTTCGGCTTGTTGATGCCATTACCGCTGGTGAATGCGCTCCCTTCCTTTTCCGAAAATTCGCGAGCCACTTCGTCGTTGAGCCAACCCTCGGCATTGAAGAAAATGTCATCAAGGCTGGTCTGGGTAGCTTGGGGATTAGCGTAGAGCTCACCCATAAATGCGGCGATCTGCCCAAGGGTCGGCGTGCCAGTCGCTGGGCGAGCATCAGTTTCGCCGACCCAGCCAGAGCCGGCGCCGCCCAGACTTACCAGGCGCTTGTAGTCTGGGGAGCCTACGGTGATCTGGTTGCACACCTGACGCATCGGGGAAGTGTCTTTCAGCAATTCGATGATGCTTCGATCCAGCTCTTCCGGCACTGCATAACCGCCGTCAGCTTCGGTACCGATTTGCAACGCCTTGGCCTGCAGCTCGCCAAGGCCGGTGTCGACACCCTTCCGCACGAATTGCATGAACGCAGCTTTGTGCTCACTGGCAGCCTTGGTGCCGCTGCCGTCTGGGCGCTTCAGGGCCAGCAGCTCTTTTTCGAGATTGCTTTTCAGCTCGTCCAGTTCGCTCAATTTTTCGTTGAGGGTATCGACCTGGCCAGACAGCTTGCCCTTTTCGGCTTCCAGGCCATCGATACGCTTGTCGTTCTTTTCCTTGAACTCGTCGAACTTCTTGCCCAGCGCTTCGGCAACGTCTTGTACGTCTTTAATTTCAACAGCCATGAGAGGCTCCTTACATTCGATCAGATAGGGTTTTGAGGAATTGCAGTGCTTCGTCGGCACCCGCCTCTCGCGGTGAAACTGCGCCGTAGCCCTTGGCCATAAAGGCCTTGGCCTGGGAGCCAGAAAACCCAACCTCTCGAAGGGCTCGCTCCACTTTGCTGGGCGGCGGTGTTTCGCCGCGGGCCAGCAGAGATTTCACATCAGTGATCCGGGCCTCATCGTTGGCCGGGAACGTGACCAGGGAGAGCTCCCAAAGGTCGATTGCCTTCAGAATCCAAACTCCCTTCTCCTTGTCATACTCGTAGTCATCGAGCATGTAGCCGATGGAGGTCCCGGTCAGGCTGCCTGCCTTCATGTGCGCATGGGCACGCTTGGCAAGCGGGTCATCCTCAATAAGCAGGCGCCCTTTGAAGAACAACCCCACATCGTCTTCACGCATCTCGGTGTAGATGCCGATCGGTTCGTTCATGTTGTGCTGCCAGAGCATGGCTGGCAGGCGGCCCTTCTCTTTCCACTTGGCCAGACTGGCCGTGAATGCCCCGCGAACAACCACGTCGCCGTAGCTGTCCTCGACACCAAACACAGAGCCATAGCCCTCGAACTCGCCGCTTTCGCTGACCGATTTAATGGTGAGCGGTCGGTCAAGACGCTGTTTTGTCTGCATCGTCGGCAGCCTCTGGTTTGGTAGTCATGTTCATCGGGGTTAGGTAGATGTCGCCGCCTTCGCGGGGGTTTTCGTCTTCCAGTTCGCGGCAGTCGTTGGGGCTCAAAATCCCCCATTGGATGCCCTTGCCATAGGATTCGTAACGGCCTTTAAGGTCACCGCGCATCAGGGCGCCAGCGTTGAATTTGGCGTAGTGAGTCAGACGATCTTTCTCGTTTAGCAGGCCGACCTGAATGCGGTGCTCGATGCGGGTCATGATCGGGACCAGCGAGTAGTTCACGAAGCTCATGCCCATGTGCTCGATGTTGTTGAGCGTCATCTTTTCCATGCTGGCCACCAGGTGTGGCGGCACGCGGAACAAACCGCAGATTTGGGACTCGGTCAGTTTTTTGGATTCGATGAACTGGGTATCCTGGGCGTTCAGGCTGATCGGCTTCCAATCCAGCCCCATCTCCAGGATCATGGGCTTGTAGGCGTTTGCCACCCCCATGTGTTGTCCCTGGAAGTCCTCTTTCAGTCGACCGAACGCCTCGTCTGTAAGCTGTTGCTCGGTCCGCAGGACACCACTAGTTACGGCGCCGTTGGTGAACAGCTTGGCGGCGTGAGCGTCCATCGCCTGGCCTAGCCCCAGCGCCTGACGCGCATAGGCAATCGGATTCAGCCCGTTGAGCCCATCCAGAGTGAACAAACGAACATGCCAAATCTCATCCTGGGTTAGCGTTTGAACGCCCGATTTGAAGTTGACCCTGTATTCAACTGTCCAATCATCCTTGAGCTTTGGCGTAACGATGTCCGGGTTGAGCGGTAGAAGCTCAACCACGTTGCCCAGCGCCTTCACCTTATAGGCGTAGAAATTACCGCGAAGACAAAGACACGCCACCAACATCTCCCAGAACTCCTGGGCGGTCATGTAGCTATTTGGCGCCATAGTGATGAGCGGGTAGAGCCGATGTGTCGTTGCGGGCAATCGAACTCGACCGGTCTGCTTAAGTAGCCGACAAGGCAGCATCCCCATCGACTCAGCCAAGACTCGGACGCAGTTAAATACGACCAGCTGTTGCATGGCGCTCGTAGTGGTTACTCGCTGGCCAGCATTACTCTCGTAACCCGCACCCAATGCCTGGGCCAGTTTCTCCGGCGTATCAATAACCTGGGCTCCGCTTTTCCTTCCAAGCATTGCGCGAAGCATCAGCGGCCACCTCGTACAATCGACACCACGGACAATGTGATCAATAGCGCACCGCACACGGTTAACGCGAGCGGCTCACCCATCCAGGCCCAAAGACCGCGCGTTAGCAAAGCCAAACCAATGACGCCGACGAGATCGGGCAAGGCCTCTTTCAGCGCCTCCAGCTTTGGCTGCTTGATTTCTTCGGTCATAGGGTTCGAATTCCGTGTTTTGTGATGTGATCAGAAAGACTTTCGGCAACCTTTTCTGTCGCGTTTGCAGCCCCCACAGCCATAGCCATGGCGACAGCACCGTCGATACGGCCCGTCTTCTTGCGCTTAGAAAAGATCCTGTTCTCCTGGGCGTCGGCCTCCATCACAGCGGAAGCGACGTTCCAGGTAAGGCATGGGTTTGCCAGAACCTGAATCTGGCCGGTGAGGATCAAGTCCTCCACCAGGTCAATGGAATGAGTCATCCAGAGATTCGACTCGCGCGCCGGGCGGAAGCCTTGGCCGTGGGGTACCAGGTTCAACTCGATGCCCTGAGCCTCAAGCTCAACTTCCAGGTAGGTCATGTGATACGGGTCAAAGGCCAACGCCTTTATTTCGTATTTCGCAGCCAGTTCGCCCAGACGCTTTGCGACGAAGGCATAGTTGATCGCCTTCCCTGGCGGCGCGTGGATATGGCCATCCTCAAGCCAGATGTCATACGGCACGCCATCAATCGCAGCGCGGTCGAGTAGCGTGTCCTTGGGCGTCCAGAACTCAGCAATTGATTTGCCCTGCTCGGGGAAGTACAGATTTAACGCGGTGAGGTCTCGCTTGCCTGAAAGGTCGAGCCCCCCATAGCAAATCTGACCGGCCAGTTTCTCGGGGTCAAACTTCGCGCAGCAAGACAGCCAGGTATCGATATCAACCCATGGGTTTGCCGCGTCCACCCACTGACAGAAGTTCAGACGGCGAACAGTGCTCGCCTTCGCCGGCATACCCTTCGCGTCGGTAACCTGTTCGCGCAGATACTTCGGCTGGAAGGTATGGCCCAGCGATGGGTTGGCTTTTCCCCAGCACTTCTCATCCTTGAAAGGGTCATCGCCCTTATCCAGGGAGCAGATAAAAGAGAAGAACCCGTCGTTGAAGTGGCGATGCCGCTTTGTCACACCCTTGGCGCCGGCCTCACAGACGTTCACGCCAAGCTGGTGATAGCTGTAGCAGACCGAGTTACGGTCGTGACCGCTGTTGGTGATCATCAGGATCAGTGCCTGGCGCCGGCCCTTGGTGCCCGCCCGCATAAACTCAACGGTCTTGTTGTTCTTGTGCTCGTGAACTTCGTCGATCAGCGCACAGTGAGGACGCGGGCCGGACTGCCCATCGTCGGAACTGATCGGGCGGAAGAACGAACCGGTTGCCAGGTAGGCCAGGTTCCAGACCTTTTCATCGCGGCCCGACTTCTTGATTTTCTTCATCAACGAGGGCGATTGATCAACCATCGCCACCGCATCGCGGAACAGGATCATTGCCTGGTCGCGCTTCGTCGCTGCGGCATACACCTCAGCCCGTGGCTCATTGTCAGAGGTCAGGCAATAGAGGCCGATGCCAGCCGCCAGAGGCGACTTGCCGGAGCCTTTTCCCGACTCGATGTACACCGTACGGAAACGACGGAACCCATCCGGGGCCATCCAGCCAAAGATCGATCCGACGATGAACGCCTGCCAGGGCAGAAGAACGAACGGCAGGCCTTCATGCTCGCCACCGTTGAGTTTGAGCACGGTCTTGAAATATCGGATCGCCCGGTTGGCTTTTTCGAGATCCCAGGTAAGCCCGCGCTTCGGCCCGTCTTCCAGGTCTCGCAAGTGGCGACCGCAGGCGTTTCGAATATCGGGGCCGGCCAGCACCTTGCCGGAGTAAACCTCTTGAGCCCAGGCCGTTACTGGGTCGACCGCATAGGAAACCTTCTTGACCTCAATTGAAGAACTCGTCTTCCGGGTCTTTGCTTGGAGGTTCGCCAATGGCCTGGACCTTGGATCGTGCGGCGGGTGTCATGCCGAAATGGGTAAGGTAAGAGAGCAGCCGGCGGTCGGCGTCAGCCGCCATCGCCACAGCGGGGTGCGCTTTGATCAGCCCCGCATCGGTCGAATAGGTATGGCCCTCTTCGGAAATTACTTTGGTCAAGCGGCGAACCTCGGCGGCGACTTCGCACAGCCGCTCAAGGGTTTGAAGATCGGCTTCAGTGAGGACGCCCATCGATGCAGCGAGCGGGCAGAATATTTTCCACACTGCCTTACCTTCGGCTGTCATCGATGCGGGCGCCGACTGGTACGATGCGACCGCGAGCTGAGGCTCCCGCTTATTTTCCCGACTGGCACGCAATGTGCCGGTGACCTTTTTCTGGGTCGTCGGGGCGGGGGTTCTTCCCTTCAAAAAAAACTCTCCAATTCTGGCTTTATGCGTAAAGAGGGTCGAGGGCGGTCCTATACGGCGGATTCCCTAACTTTTTACCCTCCCCCTAGGGGCAGTGGCGTGCCACACCAAAACGGTGCGCGAATCGTGGAAACCATTCTCATTTCCGAGACTTCGAACGATTCCAGTGATGGTTCGGGTCGATAGGCAGACCATTGACGTCACACCCAACCACTACGCCGGACTTCTCCTCTCGCTGCTTCGCGCTGTCATGGCAAAGCTTGCAGAGGCTCTGCAGGTTGGTCGCATCGAAGAACAGCGTGACGTCACCACGGTGGGGTTTGATGTGGTCAGCGATGTTGGCGGCTACCACGCGGCCTTGCGAAGTGCAGCGGCGGCACAGCGGCTCGACCTGTAACTGTTTCCACCTGAGCCGGTACCAGTCCTTTGTCTTATAGAGGCGATGCCAGGGTGATGTGTTGGCCATCAGCTACACCACCTCCAGTACCGCAGCATGTCGCCGAGCTGGAGTAGTTCGCTCATTGCCTTGGCGCGCTCCGAGCATGTGCGGCTTCTGCGCCTGGCGTGGTGGTAGTCAGCCTTGGCCATCGAAGTCTTGGCATACCCAACCAGCCACTCAGGGGCACCGGCCTTGATGCTGGTATTCAAGTCAGCCACTGTCTTTCGAAACAGATCTCGGTATCGCATCACCAACCTCCCGCCATCTTGGCGCCTACCGCTCCACCAGCGATGAACACCAGTACGATCAGCAGTGAGCCCAGGCTTGGGGCTAGTGACGCATTTGGGTTGCGCATGGGCGGCGGCGAAGGTGGCAATGGCTTGATGCAGGACGTGCATACACCTGGATGGATGAGATCGTCTGCCAAAGGCTCGGTCTTGACCCACCGACATCTATCGCACCGGAATTCGACGAGCATGATGGTCAACCCTCCGGTCAAAAGTGCGCGCCACGATTTGACGCATTCGAAAACGTGGCGCGGATTACTTGCTCTGGCTGCGGACGATCTGGGCATCCACTTGGTCAGCGCACGTATCCAGCAACTTGATGGCCTTGTCCTTCAGTTCCCACACATCGCCATTGAGGCGAAGGTCTGCTTCATCCTGGTCGACCCGTTCGCACGGGATCAGCTCAGGGGCTTCGATCCTTACGGCCTGGGTCTTTGTTACTACCGCCGGCTTTGCCGCGCAGGCCGTCAGGAAGAGGCTGAGCAGCCCAGTCACGAACAGGCTTGCTGTTGCGCTTGAGTTCTTCAAAGTCTTTCCTCGCCTTCTCGGCTTTCTTCTCGCTGGTCTTGATGCGCCGGGCCAGGTCTGCGGTATACGCCGCGTTACGAAGTGCTTCGGCGCGCAGCGTAGTGATGGTGGCCTGGCTTTCGTTGTTGGCCTTGACCGCCTCATCCTTGGCCTGGGATTCAATGCGCTTCTCTGCGCGCAGATCCTCGACACGCATCTGCTGGATACCAACGAGCAACAGGCCAACCAGGGCGACGATGATTGCCACTGCTATCGCCTTCATGCTGAATCCGCCTTTCTGCCCAGGAACCTGATGATCAGGTCACGAATCGCTGTCACACCAATGAAACCAATGGCACCACCAGCAGCCACCGACAAGCTCGGCGGCCATTCCATCCACTCAATGATGCTGCTGGCTGACAGGCTCAAGGCCCCACACAGCAGCGCCTCGAACAAGGTGCGCCAGTAGTTCGGCTCTTTGGCGTCGTACAGCACGCGCAACAGCGTGATCGTGAAGGCCATAATTGCGCCCTGCCACAGTGGGTTCGAGAGGACCAGCCAGACCTGGGCCCAGAAGTCGGGATTTTTCTCAGGCATGTTCATGGACATCCGGCAGTCCTCCCTTTAGGGGAGCGAATAGATCCGACTCCAGCAGCACTCCCAGCTCGGAGCAATGCGTGTGGTGGAGCCGAAAACGAAAAGGCCCGCCGATATGGCGAGCCTTGGAATGGGTGCAGGTGGCTGGTGCAACTCTCCAGCTCTGGTGGGGCAGATCGCCGGGTCACGTACCCTGCCCTCTCATCGCGTTGCCGCCCATTGTCCGCACGGGATTAGACGACGCCTCTACCGACTTAGCCCAGCTGCCTGGGCGATAACCTGCATAACGTGCGTGTCTTCCCACGCTGCCCGCTTGAGCCAGCCCCAATAGCACACAGGTTTGGGCTGCTCATGCTGCCGGTGTTCTTTCGTAACGCGTGACGACCGGCAATACCGCGTCCAGGCCCTGCCCGAAGGCCCACCCTAGCTATGGCTCACGCAACAAATTCTGGGCATAAAAAAACCCGACACAATGGCCGGGTTTTCTTTGTCTGGTTGTCATCCTGTGATGCACCAAACCGCAGGTTCGAAATCTACGCGGTCACTCGGTCACTGTCAAGCCACGTCTCTGAACAACAAACCACGATCTTCGAGCAGAGCCTCGACCCCGAAGTGTGCGGCAGCAACCTGATCATCCAGCCAAGCCTTAGTGGTGGCACGCCAGCGGCGCAAGGTTCGCTCAGGCGTTCCTTCGGCATCCCAACTGTGCAGCACGTAGAACGATGCGGGTAGTCCGTTCCGGCGCTCCGGGATCATCCATGCCATGACACACTTCGTCTTGAACAACTGATGAGCAGGACTAACAACCCGAGGGGTTAAGTACGCAGCTGCATCCCTTACCTCATTCTGGTTGATTGAATACTTGCCCACCAGAGCCTGCCACTGGATCTCAGGCAGCTCTCTCTTGATGGTGGATCGGGTCATCGAATCCTGCGTAAGCCGCTCCTCCGGCGATAGATCGTCACTTACCCCACCTCCCAGCAACTCATCGTCGAATGTCGCCTTGTACTTGCGCTGCCACGACGCCTTCTTGGTGCCGTCGTGGATCTCGATAGACATCACCCGGCTGATGCAATGCGCTGCATCTCGATACACGCTCATCAGGCAGCCCTCCGAATTCGGCGTGGCGGTGGGTTGTCATCCAGGCCAAGGATGTTGCGCAACAACTTGTCCGCTGACTTGCTCTTGGCGTTGCCCTCGGACACCCATCGCTTGCAGTAATCACCAAACTCGATGTTGATCCTGGTGGCGTGCCAGCTGGCGACCATATCCAGAAGGCAGGCCAGCGCCGCAGCACCACCAACCTTCTCCTGGGCCAGGCCATCCCCGGCAATTTTCAGGAATTTGCGTTCATGTTCCAGCAGGCTCTTGCGCGGCAATGCCGCCGTTACGTTACTCATTGCCGTCTCCTGGCTGATTGTTTGTTGTGGTCTTGGTGTCGCCCTGAACTAAAAACCTCCTCCTCGGAAGTGGATACCGATTTACGCTGGAAGCCTCGTTATTCATGGTTTCTACGGGTGGCGCCTCCCCTTCGTGTCTCGCTAATGTCCCACCGTGCAAAGCCTTAAAACCTCGTTGATCGAGGTATGCGTGCCAGGTCTCCAGAGCCTGCCGCTTGAGCTGCTCGGCGGACGTGTGGATATAGGCCTGGTCGAGATCCTTCATGGCGTGGTTCAGCAGCAGCTCGCCGACCATGTAGTCAACGCCCAGATCAGTCCATGCGGTACGGGCCACCTTGCGCAGGTCGTGGCTCGACCATTCGCCGTGGGACAGGTGCGTGAACAGGGTGCTGGCCTTCGTCGCGCTGAGGGCTTGGCCGGAGGCCCCTGGGAACAGGAACTGTCCGGTGTAACCCTTCTCCCGCTGCACAAGCCGGTACCGCTCGATCAGCGCCTTGGCCTGGGCGGTCAGTGGCAGGGTGTGCGCTGCTTTGGTTTTGGTGTCCGCCGCCGGGATGAACCACTTACCCGTGTCGGTGTTGATGTTCTTCCAGCGGGCCAGGCGGGTCTCACCCAAGCGCGTGCCGTGACAGAGCATCAGCCCAGCCAACACACATGCCGCCGGCGAATCGTCGAAGTGCTCGACCAGCAGGTCCAGCAGGACAGGCACGTCATCGGAGTGAAGCCGCGCCGCCTTCGCCTTGATCTTGGTCCGCACGAAGTCGGTGAACTCCAGGCCAGCCAGGGGATTAACGGCCAACAGGTCCAGGCGATAGGCCTGCCGCACAGCTACACCCAGGACGCCCCAGACCGAGCGCACGAACGACAGCGCGTAACGCTCCTGCATCGGCATCAGCAGCAGCCGGTCAATGGCCGGTCTGTTCAACCCAGTCAGCGGCAGTTGACCGAGACGTGGCTGCAGGTGCCGCTTCAAGGCCGACTTGGCGCTGGCCTTGCGCTTCTCGGACAGAGCCCGGTCGCGCGTCATGCGTTCCAGATACCAGGACAGTAGCTCGCCCACCGTTGACCAGTTGGTGGCCGTGGACTTCGCCAAAGGATCGGCGGCCCGACGTACCAGGATGGCCGGCAACGTCGCCAGCATCGCCTTGGCATTGATGTCCGGATAATTACCTGCCTTCCCCCAGACCTTGCCCACCACGACGTGCCACGAACCTTTGGC
The DNA here is from genome assembly GCF_021605325.1 of Pseudomonas sp. PA-7-1E. NCBI lineage: Bacteria > Pseudomonadati > Pseudomonadota > Gammaproteobacteria > Pseudomonadales > Pseudomonadaceae > Pseudomonas > Pseudomonas sp. PA-7-1E. Next base: position 178,492 of record NZ_WKFA01000006.1, on the reverse strand, counting down.
GCGATCTACAGTGGAATAACGAAAATGCAGCGACGGGTGCCGAGCGTCACGAAGCGCTCGAACATGCGGCCGTTCAGCCTGCCGCCGAATCTCGGCGTCAGTCATGACGACGGTTAGGGTTTTCACCAGATCGTTCATCCTTTCTTCCTCCCCTTGTACTGCTCGGAGAAGGGGCGGCCGATCTCCACCTCTTCCTGGGTGGGCTCCCGCCCAGCGAAGTTCACGAACCTGGCGAACTTGCCCTGCTGTTGAACGATGCACGAGCCCACCGGTGCGTGCCTGCACTTGGGCATAAGCAGCTCTGTCGCTCCGTTCTGGCCCTCCTCGCTGTCCATGTCGCGGTGAACAAGAATGATGCAGTGGGCATCGGCCTCGATTTGGCCTGAGTCGCGCAAGTCCGAGGCGATCGGCTTCTTGCCCGGGCGCTTGGTCGAATCACGGTTGAGTTGGGCCAGCAGGATCACCGGAACATCCAGTTCCTTGGCGATGTTTACGATGCCGGTGGAAATTTTGCCGAGCTCGGAGGTGCGGTTGAACGCATTACCGTCAGATCCGATCAGGCCGATGTAGTCAATCATCACCACATCGAGGCCGTGCTTGCGCTTGACTTGCCGGCAGATGCTCCGGATGCGCGGCACGGTGAGGCCAGACTTGTCACTGAGGTAAAGAGGCTTGTCCATGATCTTGTTGACCGCGGAAGTCAGCCGAGGCCAGTCGTCGTCCTCCAGCTTCCCGTTGTCGAGCAGCTGTAGATCGATACTGCCGAGTGACGCCAGAGCTCGGTTGGCCAGTTCCTCCTCTGGCATTTCCAGCGAGAACACCATGCCGACGCCCAGACCATTGCAGGCGATGTGCTGGGCGATCTGCAGGCCCAGTGTCGTCTTGCCGCTCCCGGGCAGGCCCGCAACGATAGTCACGGTCTTTTTGCGCAACCCACGGACCAGCTTGTCCAGTTCCACCAGGCCAGTAGATAACCCCGACTGCACACTCCCGTTGTACTTGGCGTCAATGATGTCGATGTTTCTGGCTACCACCTCATCCATGCGCTTGTAGTCCGGCTCGCCGGTGTCGAGGTCGCGCAGGTCGGCCATGGCTTGCTGGGCACTTGCGATGATCTCTGCCACCGGCCGGTTCTCGCTGGCGGAGTCACGCACAGCATCGGCGGCGTCAACCAGGCGCCGGAGTACTGCCCGCTCGTTCACTGTTCGGGCATATGCCTTCCAGTTGGCTGTACTGGGTGTGTTCTTCGCCAATTCCGCAGCGTAAGCGATGGTTGTGCCACCACTCGGCAGTACCGGCTTGAAGTTATGGAGGGTGACGGGGTCTACCGGCTCGCCGGTGGCGTGCAGCTCAGTCATCACCTGGAACAGTGCCGCGTTCTCCGGATCGTGGAAGTCCGCCGCGGTAACGCTGGCAGTGATCGAGTCGAACAGTTCGCCATCCAGCATCAGGGCGCCGAGCAGCGCGTGCTCCGCCTCGTCACTGTACAACTCGCGATAGTCGTTCATGCGCGCCCCCTTGCCGATTTCCAGGTGAAGCCGACCAACAGCGCCTTGTTCTCGCGCAAACGGTCCAGGGCACGTTCGCCGATGTACTGGCCTAGGCCCTTCGCGTTCATGTTGGAGACCACCACCGTGGGGCGGATCAGGTTGTAACGGCGATCCAGCACCTCATGCAGGACCGACAGCTCGTAGTGGGTGCCCGCCTGAGCGCCAACCTCATCGATCACCAGAAGGTCGAAACTCGCCAGTTCGTTGATCACGTCGCCCTCGGTGTAACCGGCAGTGCGATCCATCGAGCGCTTGAACACGCGGATGATCTCGGCGGCGGTGGTGATCACTGCGACGGCCCGGTGCTGACGAATGACGTGCTGGACGATGCCGCTGGCCAGGTGCGTCTTGCCGTTACCGACGTTCCCGCACAGCAGCAGGTTGCGCCCCGCCTGGAAGTGTTCGCCGAAGTTGTCGGCATAGCCCTGGCACGTTTCTAGCGCCAGAGTCATAGCTGGTGTCGCGGCGCGGTAGGTCGCGAGAGTGCTATCGGCAAACCGCGGCGTGATGCCGGAGCCTACAAGCGCGCTGTTGACGCTTTCGGCTTGCAGGTTGGCCAGCGCCTGCGAATGTTCGTCGCTTCCCCGTGACGCTACGCGCAGGCCATGGAACTGGCATTGTTTGCATGGTCGGACAGCCATAGAGCCGTCGAACTGCTCAACCTCGGAGCGATCAACCGCGCCGTGGACCGGGCACTCGCCGGCGAAGGTGCGCTGCTCAGGCTGGCGGCGGAAATTAGAACGCTGGGCCATCTTCGCCTCCTTGGTACATATCAGGGGTGTGGGTGGGCAGATTGTTGAACGCCGACGGCTTACCATTCTTGGCGCCAGCACCAGGCAGCACCGATTCTGGGTAGATGTCCGACCAGCTGCTGGTGGTGGACTTATCCAACACCGCATCGGGTTCCGGGTGGTTAGCCAACTTTTTGGCGATCAGCTCGCAAGCTCGCAGGGTCAGTGGTGCCCGTTTGGCTTTTCGCATTTCACAGAAGTCAGCCCAGGCCTGCACCGATGCATTCGATGGTCTGGCCGTTAGCGGATCAAACTTTTTACCCTTCCCCTTTCCAGCCTTCTCTGGCGCCTTAGCGCCTTCTTTTTGGTTAAGGATGGTTAATGGGTGGTTAATGGGTGGATTGGGTGCACCCGGTGCACCCCGTTCGGTCGTGGCGTGCACCCCGCTCTGTTCTGGCGTGCACCCCGTTGCGTCTTCATGTGCACCCCGCTCGGTGCGGGGTGCATCCTGTGCACCCCGTGAAAGGTCGATGTCGTAGCAGACAGGAACACGATCCCGCTGGGTGATGTACGCAGCAGCAACCGCTTGATTTCCGCGCTTGATCAGCCCAATCGACTCCAGTTCACGTAGACGATATTGAACGGTGCGCGGTGCCAAGCCGGTATCAAGCGCAAGGCTTGAAACGGCAGGGAATGCAGCACGACCGGACTGGTCGGCATAGTTGGCCAGGCACAGCAGCACATGGCGAGTATGCGAATCGGTGACGACCTGTTGGGTAAGGGCCCAGGACATGGCTTGAACGCTCATATGTCCAACTCCCGCGTTACCCGGGCAATGAACGCGTCATAGGTCTCGGTCATGACGACGCCACGATCCTCCAGGGCGCCGCGTGATGCCTTCGCCATGGCGTAGACCTCCCATCGTTCGCGCTCGGGCAGATGGCGGCAGTTGGAATAGCAGGGCCAGGGGCCGGCGACCACTTCGGCGGTGGTGGGCGGAACTACCGGAATCCCGGTAGTTGATTCGATAGGACGGGTCATTGCAGCGTCTCCGTACCTGGTGCATTGGCTATCGGCGTCTCGCTGCAGGCAATCGAAGCCACTCCACCCGTCAGCCTTTCGATCAGGACAACGAGCGCTCCCATGGCGTCAAGCGAGTGTGCGCGCGCGAGATCCAGCTCAATGAGTTTCGGGCAGTTACCCTTGATATGCTCATGCGATCGGCTGATGTAGTTGAATCCAACCTGAGCCAGATCTGCAGTCGAAAGGGCTGTGAATGCTGCGGTTGGTAACGGGGCGAGCGCTGGGGGGCGAACGGGAATAGGCAAGGACTTAATCTCAACGCCGCCCAGCAAGCACTGTCTCTGCTGGGCCAAATGGTCCGCCGATACCTGCTGAACTTCATGCCCAGTGCGGCGCCTGAACATCACCGCGAGCGCCATGCACGCCTCCATCAGGCCGACATGGATGTCGTCACGTTCGTGGATCTGTTCACCCTCAGATACAACCTCGACTGCATCAGCCAGTTTTTCGAAAGACATCAGCATAAGTGCTGCGTCATCAAACTTTTCGAAGTGGGCCTCGTTGATGATCTCAACGGATGCTGCTGGTGGAAAATTCAAGACTTTGCTCATAGCGCACGCTCCAGGCGCTGGATCAGCGTCCGCATTTTTCGTTTGGTACTGGTGGTCAAGTAGCGAGCCGCAAGCCATCGCTGAAACGCTGCATCGGTGAAGCGCAACACGCCACTAAACCGGTCATCCGCGGGGTCGATACGCTTGCGCGGCTCGCTGGGGTACGGATGCCCATAGGCAGTGAAGTAGGTCTTGTAGAGGGCATTCAACTCACGGCGCAGGCTATTGCGCTGGGTCTCGGCCTGCTGGTACTTCACCGCAGCCTCGGCGATCTGCCCCATGAGTTCTTCGTAGGTGATTTTCTTGGTCACAGGGGCGTCTCCGGGTTGAATTTGGTATAGAAAAACTTGCCGTCCCAGGTCTTTTTCATGGGCAGCTTCTCGGCCATATACAGGTCGTGCAGGCGCTGGGCGCCCTTTTCGAGCATCACCGGGGCGTAACGAATAAATCCGGTCATGCCTTCACCGCTGACCTTGAAGGGCTTTTCACTGAGCAGGTGCTTGTCGCGCGCCATGGCGTACACGCGGTACTTCGGCGAGTGGTCAGGGCCGGTTTCGGTGTTAAAGATCCACTTGAGCTCATGTAGATAGCCGAGGACCAACTGGGAGTTGACGCCGTTCAGGCGTTTGGCGAACTGCGGAACCGTTTCGCCGGGCATGAACAGGTTCTCCAGCGCTTCGATCTTCTTGGCCTGCTGCTGGTTTTCGAGCGCCAGCACCTCGTTCTGCTCCTCGAGGTCAGCAGCCAGGCGCATCGCTTCTGCCCGGGTTTGCGGCACAACGAATTGTTGAGGTCGGAAGTAGCTGCTCACCAACTGCCGCTGGACTGTCCAGGCCAGATCGTCGGTCAGCGACTTGACCAGCATCAGGTAGCCTTGCTCGGTCAGGACGATCAAACCGCGATTGGGGACGTCCTGTTCTAAACCGCGAATTTCGCTGTTTTGAGATCGGGACAATACAAAGTAGTCAGCCCCATCAATCAGGCGGTCGCGATGTTCCCGGAAATTACGCCCCGCCGTGTCATCTGGTCGCTCATGCACCTGGTCGATCATGGCGAGCGTGACAACCCGCTGGCCGCGATACTCAACGATCGGTAGCTGGGTCTGGTGGATGGTGATCGTGTTCATTCACCCCCCCCAGTTTCCCGCGCCACGTTTTCGGGTTGCGAGTTTTGTGGCGCGGATTCGCCAAGGGTCTTGAACTGGTCGATGGCGCTATAAACTCCGCCGAACCCCGTGTCACTGAAGTACTTCGCCACCTCAAACAAGGTGCCGATTCCTTGCCCGCCCTCGTGCAGGTGGTCTAGGTGGATGGCCTTGATCAGTGCGTGCTGCCACTCGAGCACATCTTTGGCTGCACACAGCTGAAACTCCGCTTCTTGCGAAGCCTCTTGCATGGTTGGTAGTGGCTCGTTCATTTGGCGGCTCCCTGGTGGGGGATGTTTTGCAGCTTGTAAGCCGCCGCGGCGCCGGCCTCGGCCATGGACATAGAGAGCAGTGCAAGCGAATTAATAAGCCAGCCGGCACTCATGGCGAGTTCATCGGACAGTTCGCCGTGATTTGCGGCGTGCGCGATGAGTTCACCTACTGCCGCTACGCCGTACAGCGTGCTGATCTGGAAGTTGTCGTTGGCGTTCTCAACGCACTGCAGCTGCTCAACCTGCTCAGGATTGAGTTTTGCCCCCTTGGCTGACTGAGATGGGAAGATCTTTTCGACGTCGACCAGCAACTGGTTCCACATTGGAGGCTTCACTTGTCACCTCCTGAGCTTTCGATCTCAGAAGGCAGACCGCGCTGTACGGACCAGAGGATCGCGCTGACGCTTTCCGCCACAAACTCCAGGGTGGCCATACCATCGCAATAAACCATCTCGCCGTAATTGAGGCTGTCATGCATGTGACGGCAGTGTTGACCAAGGCCAGAAGCGAGAGTGCGGGCCTTTTGGATTGCATCGCGAGAGTCGTGCCCTGCTACAACCTGGAGCATTTGGGTGCCTGTATTGCTGATCGGCGTATTGCAGAAATCCACTTGAGTCGTGAGCGAGTCTTGCGCTACTGATTGAGTGGTGCTATTTTTTGTGTGCATTAGATCGTCTCCTACAGACGAAGAGATACGAAGACCCCTGCGAAGGGTCTGGTTAAGAAGCCCGCCTGCGAAGCGGGCTTTTTGTTGCCTAGAGAAAAGTCAGAGCGTTTGAGCTGACTTCGTGTCAGGCGCTTTTGCGCTAAGGATCGGCAAAAGTTCGAGTATGGGTAAGGGGGTTAAAACAGCTGTTTTTTTGTACAGTCATCTTAAATGACTCCTGAACCACTGTACGAATCACCAGCACCAACAGTGGACTGATGGGCGAGCGGATTTGGGCGTACAGTTTCGTTCAAGGTTGGCGAGGGTTCTGGGTACAAGTCGGGACGGAGTTCGTGGCGAGAAACGCCAGTGACAGTCTCGATTTTGAGGACGTGTTTAGCTGGGACGCTGCCGGTTGAGCACATCCATTGAACGTTTTGGGGTGTACAGCCGAGGGCTTTCGCAAGAGCCGTCTGGCTTCCGGCAGCTTTTGCCGCTGAACTCATTGCATCAATACTCATGGGTTGTCCCTGCGGACTTATGACATTGCTGCAAAGGCTACAACTGCAATTTCAATTTTACAAACGTTATTTGCAGTGAGCATTACAACGTCTACTTGTATCCTGAGCACATGAGCATATCTATGACCGCGTCTATCATTACTGAGGCCCGCGAAAAGCAAGGCCTTAATCAGTCCGAGCTGGCCAGAAGACTTGGGGTTACGCCTCAGGCTGTTCAGGCATGGGAGTCGGGGCGATCGCTTCCACGCCCCAAAAAGCTTGTGGAAATAGCAAAGGTCCTCCAAATCCCATCGCATCAACTTCTGACAGCAAGCGGCCTACTCAGTGGCCCCTTTCCTGAAGTATTGAGAAGGCTTGGGCTAGAACCAGGCGCTGGCGAAGCTGTCATGCAAGGGGAAATTTCGGTTTGGGATGATGAGACCCCGCTCGAACCGGATGAGGTCTTCGTCCCTTTGCTGCGAGAGGTTGAGTTATCGGCTGGATCTGGAAGGTTCGCCATTGAAGAGAGCAGCGCCTCCAACCTGCGTTTTTTTAAAAAAGACCTTCGACAAAATAACGTACAATTCAACAATGCAAAGTGCGTGATGGTGAGCGGAAACTCAATGTTTCCGGTGCTTCGAGACGGCGCAACCGTTGGAGTTAACGTTGGTAAAACCTCTATCAGCGACATTGTGGATGGTGAGATGTACGCGCTAAACCATAACGGCCAGCTCCGCATCAAGCAGGTATACAGGTTGCCTAACGGTATTCGATTGAGGAGTTTCAATCGTGATGACCATCCGGACGAAGACTATTCATTCCAGGACGTGCAGGACGAACAAATCAGCATAATCGGGCACGTTTTCTGGTGGGGTATGTTCTCTCGCTGATCGCGCTCAGCCGCTCCAGGGCGGCTTTATTTTGCCATCAATTACAAATTACGTTTGCAATTACAAATAACTGATTGTAAATTTCACTCCATCGTAACCCGCATGGAGCTACCAACATGAACGCAGCAACCTCAATCACCAGCGGTAACTGGACCGGCCACCTTGGCATGGGCCTGGCCCTGCGTGAGCTGCAGTGCGTGCTGGGGATTGCCATGGGCCAGACCAGCAAAGAGCTGGCGCGAGACCTGGGCGTTCAGCCGGAAAGCATCAAGAAGCGCGTTCTCGCTGCATCGACAAAGCTCGGCGTAACTCGCCGCGCCCAGTTGGTGGCGGAGGCAATGCGCAAGGGTGTCATCAGCCCATTGGTCGTGCTGCTTTGCATGGTGATCACCGCCCAACAAGCCAACACTGAACAGTTCGGTCGCATCCGCCGCCCAGGTGAGCGCCGTATCGAAACCCGCGTGGCCGTCCGCCGCATCGAGGCCGCTCAAGCCGCCTAACCCAATCTGATTTTTTGCGAAAGCCAACAACGCGGCGGGCCTTTGTTCGCCCTGGAGAAAGTGAATGTCTCGTAAACCGATCACCCCGTTCCAGCTGTTCAAGGTGCTGATAGCGATCCTGCTCTACGTCAGCGTGTCCGCCGGCTGGCTGTTCTTTGCAGCGCGCGACCTTATCAGCAGCAGCTCTGACCTTGATGTCGTCGGCGGTTTCTTCGGTACCGCTGTTTGGCTGATCGCCAGCGCCTGCTTGTACCTGCATATCACCACACCCAAACCTGGCCAATCGGCCAACACCCAGGAGAAAGACCAATGAAGCGGATCGCCGCCATTGCAATGCTGTGCCTGCTCGCCGTCACGGCGGGCTGCTCGAAGGTACCTGCCGGCTACACCGGCGTGATCGTCAACCTGATGGGCAGTGACAAGGGCGTGGCACCCACCGAGGCCACCGTCGGCTACAAGTGGCTGACACCGAACGAGGAGCTGTTCCTCTTCCCGACGTTCGCCCAGAACTTCAACCTGCAGCAGGTCAAGTTCCAGGACCGCGACGGGATGACGATCAGTGCGCCGATCGGCATCACGCTGCGCGCCAAGCCCGGGGCTGCTCCCCTGCTATTCCAGACCTACCGCAAGTCGATGGACGAGATCATCCAGGTGAACGTGCCGCAGGTGGTGCGCAATGCCTTCAATAACGCCGGCTCGAAGGTAAAGGCGTCCGAGGTGTACGGCCCGGGCAAAGAGGCATTCCTGAAGGCTATCGAAACCCAGGTCCAGCAGCACTTTGACAGCAAGGGGATCGTGGTCGAGTCGCTCTACCTAAATGGCGAGATCGTGTTGCCGCCGCAGGTTGTCGAGGCTCTGAACAACAGCATCACCGCCACCCAAAAGGCCCAGCAGCGCGAGAACGAACTGCGCCAGACCGAGGCCGAGGCTGCCAAGGTGCGCGCCGCCGCCCAAGGCGACAAGGACGCAGCAATCCTCAAGGCCCAGGGCGAAGCCGAGTCACTGAACATCCGTGGTGAGGCGCTGCGCAAGAACCCGGGCGTTGTTGAGCTGAACGCGATCGAGAAGTGGGACGGGAAGCTGCCCGTGTACATGACCAGCGGCAGCGCCACCCCATTCATCGGTATCGGCAAGTAACCGACCACTAACGGCGACTCCGCAATTTTGTGGAGTCAGCCAGGAGCCCCCCATGAAAGCACCACTGCTCAACATCAGAACCCTGAACCTGACGGTCAACATTCTTGAGGCCGAGGCGCCGGCCGTTACCTTCTTGCCGAGCGTAAAAGATCAATTTGCCGAGGCGCTCAAGAAGTTCGCACCGGATTCACTCACCCCGCCAGCCATCGGCGACTACTGGCCGGGCCAGGGCGGGCTCTACGGCGGTCTTCGCCATTACCCTGAAGGCTTGTGCCACATCATCTTCGCCGCTAAGGACGTGGGCAAGCACGCCTATGGCGAGCACGGCACCAGTGTCGAGGCTACCAGCAACATCGACGGTCGCGAGAACACCGCAATCCTGGTCAATCGCGACGGTTCCCACCCGGCCGCCGACGCTGCGTATGCCTACACCTGCGACGGGCATAACGACTTCTATTTGCCCTCCTCTGGCGAGCTGCATCACGGCTACCTGTACCTGCCTGAATCGTTCGAGAAGGACTGGTACATCAGCAGCACGCAGCGCTCCGCCTACGGCGCCTACGGCATGGACTTTGGAGATGGCTGGCTCACCAACGACGTCAAGCTCTACGAGCGGCTCGCGCGCCCTGTCCGCAGAATCCTTTGTTAATTCAATCATTCAATTGCTTTGGGCGCGTAGCGCCTAGCCTTCAAGGGTATGAACCATGAAAAACAAACTGTTTTCTGTACTGGTCAGCCTGGCGCTTAGCCTGTGCCTGCTTATGGGCTCAGCAGCGGCACAGGACTTTGCGTTCTATGTCGTTGTCGCGATGAACGTCCTGTGCTGGCTGGGCGCTCTGTGCGGCGCGATCAAAGGTGATACCGCCAAAAAGGTTTTGAATCACGCATGGGTGAGCGTGCTTTCCACAGGGTTTCAAATTTATGCGCTGATTGTCAGTGGCCACCCGGCGTTGGCCGCCTCAAGTTTCTTGGGCTCTGCTTTCATCGTGATCCTGGCCATCAAAGCCACCAAGACCGAGCCTGGAGTATCAGCATGAGCACCACAAATTACGATTCCCGCACCGCCGACAAGTTTGTAGTGCGCCTGCCAGACGGCCTGCGCGCCGACATTGAAGCGGCAGCGACCGCCAGCGATCGCAGCATGAACAGCGTATTCGTCCAGGCGGTGCGCCAGTACCTGGATGGGCAGAACCGCCAGCAGATCCTACTGGATGCGTTGGCCAACACCGTCACCACCCCGGTTAAATCCCGCTCCATGCACATCGACGACCGCGTGAAGATGGTGGGTAGCGAGCCGGCATTCCTGACCGTGGTCTTCGAGTTGCCCAGCCTGAACGACGCCCATCCCCTGATTGCCCAACTCCCTTACGGCCGGAAAGCGCTGGGCACGGAAGCGGCGGTGTTCGGGTTGACCACCGGCAACCTAATGGAGGATGCGCCATGCGCCGACTGATCCTCACCGCCCTGTTACTGATCGCTGGCCAAGCAACCGCCGGCGAGCAGTTTGTCGACGTTCAACACGACACCGCCCGCGGCGTCACCTGCTGGATCTTGAACAACACCGGGATCAGTTGCTTGCCGGATAGCTCGCTTCAGCACCAGCAGCAGGCCACCCCCTCAAGCGAGGCGGGCCGGGCCTCTCAGGCCAGTTCATCGGCTGAAATCGCCCCATTGCAGGCCGCCCCCGCACCAGGCGACGAGAGGTTCCAGCTATGACCCGCCTCAACGGAACCAAGGGCCAGCGCCTGATCGAGTTGTTCAATGCTTTGCAGCGCCGGGAAACCACGTTCGGGCAGATCTACGCAATGTCGGCATCGTGCGGTATCGACGCACGCCGGGTGCTGGCTGACCATTTTCAGCAGGACCACTGTCGTGCGTAAGGATGCAGGCGGGCGCCAAACAAAGCGCTGGAGCGAAGCGGAGGACGGCATTATTCGGCGGTTTTACGAAGCCGGTGGCAATGACTCCATGTTGAATCTCCTACCTGGTCGCACCCTTACCGCAATTTGCCAAAGAGCTAAAGGGCTGGGGATTAGGAAGAGCGCGGCTCATCGCGCGGAGTCTTCCAGAAAAGCATTCTTCTCGGCTTGGGAAAAGCGCGGCAAGCCACCTGGCCAAGACCCGAGGCCGGTCGGAGCAATACATCAGAAGGGGCGATACATCCTGGTGAAGGTTGCCCAACCGGATGTTTGGAAGCCGCTGCATACACACACCTGGGAGCAGACAAACGGCCCTGTCCCCGAAGGGATGATCGTAGCGGCAAAGGACGGGAATGTTCGGAATGTTGAGCTGGACAACCTTTGTTTGCGCACGCGCTCCGAGAACCAAATACGTCGTCACGCAAAACACAAGGATCTGCCCGAAGAACTAGTCGACATCCTTCACCTGCAGAACGAAATCAAAAAAGAGATCAAGAGGAGAAAGTCATGAAGAACAAACTGAGCGATCTGCGCGACCACCTGTTTGCACAGCTTGAAGCGGTGCGTGAAGCCACTGACGAAGACTTGGCCAAGGAGGTATCCCGCGCCCAATCCGTCTCCGACATCAGTCGCGTGCTGATCGAGAGTGCCAAGGTCGAGATCGACTACTTCCGCCACATTGGCGGCGAGAACAGCGCTAGCAGCTTCATCGAATCGAAACCAGCACTGCCACCAGGTAAGGCCACGCGTCAATGATCATCAAGGTCGCGACACTATCCACGCACAAAGAAAGCGTGTCGCGACACGAAAGGAGGTAGGTATGTTTCTGACAGCAGAGGAAGTTGCCGACCTGACCGGCTATAAGAAGCCAGGGGCGCAGATAAAGTGGCTGACCGCCGAGCGCTACGGGTTCGCGGTAGGTGGTGATGGGCACCCGAAGGTGCTGCGCCAGGTTGTCATCGGGCGGCTGGGTGGTATTCAATCAAGGAAGGGGCCGGAGCTTCGGCTGAGTTGAGGTGAAGATCGATGCGTCCGCGCAAGAAGGACCGGCACCTGCCGGCGTGCATGTACCAGAAGCATGGCGCTTATTATCTGGTCCGCAAGGGCAAGTGGAAACGCCTGGGCACCGACTTTCAGGCATCACTGGCCGAGTACGCCAAGCTGCTGGACAAGGGCAGCCAGGGCGGCATGCCGAAGTTGATCGACGATGCGCTCGAACAGATGCGCACCAGGACGAAGCCGCCCCTCAAGCCGAACACCCTCAAGCAGTACGAAGCGGCATGCGAACGACTGAAGGAAAACTTCGCCGACTTCGAGCCCCGCGAGGTACTGCAGCGGCACGTCGTCGCGCTCAAGATTCACATGGCGGATACGCCTAACATGTCGAACCGGGTGATCTCGGTGCTGCGTGCGGTGTTTACTTACGCCCTGGAGCAGCAGATCGTTGATTCGAATCCGTGCATCGGCGTGCGGCGGCACCTGGAGCACAAGCGCGACAGGTACATCACCCACGGCGAGTTCCAGGCGATCTGCGCCAACTCAAGCGACAACATGCGCGTCATCTACGAGATGTGCTACCTGACCGGCCAGCGCATAGGTGACGTGCTGGCCATCCGGTTGGCCGACATCAGCCCCGAGGGCATCGCCTTCAAACAGGAGAAGACGAATGCGAGGCTGCTGGTGCAGATGACGCCAGACCTGGAGGACCTGGTGGCCCGGGCAAAGGCGCTCCCACGGAAGATCCGCGGGCTAACTTTGTTCTGCTCGCCGCGCGGCGGAAAACCGGTGCACTACAGTTCGGTTAAAGATGCGTTTGCGATCAGTTGCAAGAAAGCTGGCGTCGAAGATGCCAGTCTCCACGACCTGCGCGCGAAGTCGCTTTCCGATACCGATGACCAGGGCAACGACGCACAGAAGCTCGGTGGCCACACCGACGCCAAGATGACGCAACGTTATCTGCGCCTGCGCAAAATCAACGTGGGACTGCCGCCAAAAATGCCGGACAGAGCTGATTTAAAAGCATAAAAAAAGCCGCATCACTGCGGCTTTTTTTGTGGCTGAGCAAAAGCTTATCCAGCTTTTAGCACATTCAGTTGACGCTCAGTTGCGCGCTGCAGAACGACTGCATAGACGCTCTTCTTCTTGTCAGTAGATGCGCTGCGGAAAAACTCGGAGAACGGAGTCGAACGAGCGGCTTGCACTTTTTTCATAACATTGCCCCAGCCTTGAGGTGCTTGAGTAGGCCCTGACGATCGTAACCGACGTGCAGGTCGCCATGGATTGAGTCTATGTCTTCCTCAGTGATCTGCAAGGAAGCATCAGTGTTTTTGATGAGCAGGTTTACCTGTAATCGGTTGCGGTATTTTGCCTTCAGGGCGTTCACAACGTCTTTAGCAGCGAAAAACTGTTCAACAAAAACTTCCGGAGGGACCCTACGCCCCTCCTTGCGCTCTCTAGCCTGTACGAACCGCCAAGCCAATTCAGGCTTCTGGTAGACAAACATGATCACGCATTTACGGTCTTTCTTAAGGGAGCGAGCTATGTTCAGGTCAGCCTTATCGAAATTGCACAATGTGCTATCGAGAACGAAAGACTGGCTCTGTTCTAACGCCATGTCATGAATCTTGTCAACCAGAATCGAAGCTGGCCTCTGGAACATCCAAGAATTCGTGCCAATGTACCCATCAAAATGACCGCGTAAATCATCCGGGTCTATACGCATCGTACGAAACCCAGAGTTTGCGTCCAGCTCACTAATCAATTCGCTTGCCGCTTCGGTCTTACCGGCGCCAGCACAGCCGGACATAAAGACAGAAACCGGTGACCGATCAGGAAGGTAGATGGCGGGATTGGTAAACTCCCTGGCAATACGCTTCTTATTGGCCTTAGCGAAAAGAACCGCTGCCTCCATCTGCAACAAGTCTTCCAGGTGACCCATATCCGTATGAACGCTCACTTTTCGGGTGCGGAATTCTATACGCAGATAATGGAAATTCATAGGCCGCGCGTCGGATTTCGGTCAAACCCTGCCTCTGCAGATAGCGCTAAATCCCTGTAGTATTAGACAGATTTGATTTGTCTATTAGACAGGAATAGCTGAAGCCCGCGTATGACCGACCTCTCCAGCCACACTCCAATGATGCAGCAGTACTGGCGCCTGAAAAACCAGCACCCTGATCAGTTGATGTTCTATCGCATGGGCGACTTCTACGAGATCTTCTATGAAGACGCGAAGAAGGCCGCCAAGCTGCTGGACATCACCCTGACCGCGCGCGGGCAGTCGGCGGGGCAGTCGATTCCGATGTGTGGGATTCCTTACCACTCGTTGGAAGGCTACCTGGTCAAGCTGGTGAAGCTGGGTGAGTCGGTGGTGATCTGTGAGCAGATCGGCGACCCGGCCACCAGTAAAGGGCCGGTGGAGCGTCAGGTAGTACGCATTATTACGCCGGGCACGGTGAGTGATGAGGCGTTGCTGGATGAGCGTCGCGACAACCTGATTGCGGCGGTGTTGGGCGATGAGCGTTTGTTCGGCCTGTCGGTGCTGGATATCACCAGCGGCAACTTCAGCGTGCTGGAGATCAAGGGCTGGGAGAACCTGTTGGCGGAACTTGAGCGTATCAATCCGGTGGAGTTGTTGATTCCGGATGATTGGCCCAAGGACTTGCCGGCAGAGAAACGTCGTGGGACCAAGCGTCGTGCACCGTGGGATTTCGAGCGCGACTCTGCGCTGAAAAGTCTGTGCCAGCAGTTCTCGGTGCAGGACCTTAAAGGCTTCGGTTGCGAAACCCTGACCCTGGCCATCGGTGCCGCAGGCTGCTTGCTCAGCTACGCCAAGGAAACCCAGCGCACTGCTCTGCCTCACTTGCGCAGCCTGCGCCATGAGCGTCTCGACGATACCGTGGTGCTCGATGGCGCCAGCCGTCGCAACCTGGAACTGGACACCAACCTGGCCGGTGGGCGTGATAACACCCTGCAATCGGTGGTGGACCGTTGCCAGACCGCGATGGGCAGCCGTTTGCTGACCCGTTGGTTGAACCGTCCGCTGCGGGATTTGACGGTGCTGCAAGCGCGCCAATCTTCCATTACCTGCATGCTCGACGGCTATCGCTTTGAAAAACTGCAGCCGCAACTGAAAGAGATTGGCGATATCGAGCGCATCCTGGCGCGGATCGGCCTGCGCAATGCGCGGCCCCGCGACTTGGCGCGCCTGCGCGATGCCTTGAGCGCCCTGCCGCAGCTGCAAGTCGCGATGACCGAACTGGACACGCCGCACCTGCAACAGCTTGCCGTCACCGCTGGCACTTACCCGGACCTCGCGGCGCTGCTGGAAAAGGCCATTATCGACAACCCGCCGGCGATCATTCGTGACGGCGGCGTGTTGAAAACCGGCTACGACAGCGAGCTGGATGAGCTGCAATCCCTGAGCGAAAACGCCGGGCAGTTCCTGATCGACCTAGAAGCCCGCGAAAAAGCCCGTACGGGCCTGGCCAACCTGAAGGTCGGCTACAACCGCGTGCATGGTTACTTTATCGAGCTGCCGAGCAAGCAGGCCGAGTCGGCGCCTATCGACTATCAACGTCGCCAGACCCTCAAAGGCGCCGAGCGTTTTATCACCCCTGAGCTCAAAGAGTTCGAAGACAAGGCGCTGTCAGCCAAAAGCCGCGCCCTGGCGCGGGAAAAAATGCTCTACGAAGCCTTGCTCGAGGACTTGATCAGCCGCCTGGCGCCGTTGCAAGACACCGCCGCCGCCCTGGCGGAGCTGGATGTATTGAGCAACCTCGCCGAACGTGCGCTGAACCTGGACCTCAATTGCCCACGGTTTGTCAGCGAACCGTGCATGCGCATCGTGCAAGGCCGTCACCCGGTGGTGGAGCAGGTGCTGACCACGCCGTTCGTCGCCAACGACCTGTCGCTGGACGACGATACCCGCATGTTGGTGATCACCGGTCCGAACATGGGCGGTAAATCCACCTACATGCGCCAGACCGCGTTGATCGTGTTGTTGGCGCATATCGGCAGCTTCGTACCGGCGGCCAGTTGCGAGTTGTCCCTGGTGGACCGCATTTTCACGCGGATCGGCTCCAGCGATGACCTGGCCGGTGGCCGCTCGACCTTTATGGTGGAAATGAGCGAAACCGCCAACATTCTGCACAACGCCACCGAACGCAGCCTGGTGCTGATGGACGAAGTGGGCCGCGGCACCAGCACCTTCGACGGCCTGTCCCTGGCCTGGGCCGCGGCCGAACGCTTGGCGCATCTGCGTGCGTATACGCTGTTCGCCACGCACTACTTCGAGCTGACGGTGTTGCCGGAAAGCGAGCCGCTGGTGGCCAACGTGCATCTCAATGCCACCGAGCACAACGAGCGCATCGTGTTCCTGCACCATGTGCTGCCAGGGCCGGCGAGCCAGAGTTATGGTCTGGCCGTGGCGCAGTTGGCCGGTGTGCCGAACGAGGTGATTACTCGCGCCCGTGAACACCTCAGCCGCCTGGAAACCACGGCCCTGCCCCATGAAACGGTGGTCGCCAGCCCGGCCAAAGCCAGCAAGAAACCCGCCGCGCCGCACCAGAGCGATATGTTCGCCAGCCTGCCCCATCCAGTGCTGGATGAGTTGGCAAAGCTTGATCTGGATGACTTGACGCCGCGTAAAGCGCTCGAAATGTTATATGCACTGAAGACTCGGATATAACGCAGACGCTTGCAAGCTGATAGAATCTCGCGCGGTTTGGGATGCTGCGGGCTTTTAGCCTGGTCCGCAGACTATCGCTCTCAAACCTCGCGAACCCCACCACAAGGGGTTTCGCTGCCGCCGCCTGAGGAGAAAATTAGAAATGACCTTCGTCGTCACCGACAACTGCATCAAGTGCAAGTACACCGACTGCGTAGAAGTCTGTCCGGTGGACTGCTTCTACGAAGGCCCGAATTTCCTGGTTATCCACCCGGATGAGTGCATCGACTGCGCCCTGTGTGAACCAGAATGCCCGGCCGTCGCGATTTTCTCCGAGGACGAAGTGCCTGCGGGCATGGAGCAATTCATTCAATTGAACGTCGAGCTGGCCGAAGTGTGGCCAAACATCACCGAGCGCAAAGATCCGATGCCGGATGCCGCTGAATGGGATGGCAAGCCCAACAAAATTGAGCAACTAGAGCGCTAAAGCGCCGCTGCCCAACAAAAAAAGGCCCCTTGAGGGCCTTTTTTGCGTTCGGGTGCCTGCATTCACTTTTCTACAGGCAAAAAAAAGGGGCGGTATGACCCGCCCACATTTTTTCCCTAGTCCCTGTATTCCTTTTCATCATCCTGATGAATCGCATCCTGCGACGGTCCTTCAAACCATCGTTCCTTGATGGCTGTGCCAATCCGTGGACACAGGGCTGATGTTAGAGCGTTCCCAGAGAAGTTCAACGCGATCCCCACGGCGGGCTGACAAACTTTTCCGCTCGCCAGAATTAAAATAATCTTTATTTTTCAAAAGCTTAGATAATAGCTTCGTCGATTCAAGACGTACGTAACCGCTAAAAAAACCAAACACTTACGGAAAAGTAAGCGAATGCTTACACGCGCATTACGCAAAGTAGCAGCAAGCCCTATTGGCGCCCCACCTGTAGGAGCGAGCTCGCTCGCGAAAAACCTGAGAGCACCACGGATCGTCAGGCTTTTCGCGTAACCGTTAAAGCCTAATCAATCGTCGCTCACGGTAATGGTCGGCATCGCCGGCGTCGTCGCTTCCTGCAAAACAATCCGCGCACCGACGTGACGGGCCAATTCCTGATAGATCATCGCGATCTGCCCATCAGCCTCTGCCGCTACGGTAGGTTTGCCACCATCGGCCTGCTCGCGAATCTCCATCGCCAATGGCAACGATGCCAACAGTTCAACGCCATACTGGGTAGCGAGCTTCTCGCCCCCACCTTCACCGAACAGATGCTCGGCATGCCCGCAGTTGGAACAGATGTGCACCGCCATGTTTTCCACAACACCCAGCACCGGGATGTTGACCTTGCGGAACATCTCCACACCTTTCCTGGCGTCGAGCAGCGCCAGGTCCTGAGGCGTGGTGACAATCACTGCACCGGCCACCGGAACTTTCTGCGCAAGGGTCAACTGAATGTCGCCGGTGCCTGGCGGCATGTCGATCACCAGGTAGTCGAGGTCGCCCCAAGCCGTTTGTGTGACCAGTTGCAGCAACGCACCGGAGACCATCGGCCCGCGCCAGACCATCGGCGTGTTGTCATCGGTGAGAAACGCCATGGACATCACTTCCACACCCAGCGACTCGATGGGCACAAACCATTTTTGATCCTTCACCTTCGGCCGCGTGCCTTCGGCGATGCCGAACATCACGCCCTGGCTCGGCCCGTAGATGTCGGCATCGAGAATGCCCACGCGCGCACCTTCCCGCGCCAGGGCCAGGGCCAGGTTGGCCGCCGTGGTCGATTTACCCACACCGCCCTTGCCGGACGCCACCGCCACCACGTTCTTGACGTTGGCCAGGCCCGGGATCTGCGCTTGGGCCTTGTGCGGCGCGATCACACATTGGATATCGACCTTGGCCGAACCCACGCCGTCCAGGCCCTCGATGGCCATTTGCAACATCTGCGCCCAACCGCTTTTGAACAAACCCGCGGCATAACCCAGTTGCAACTGCACCGACACCTGGTCGCCCTGGACCTCGATGGCACGCACACAACCGGCACTGACCGGGTCCTGGTTCAAATAAGGGTCGGTGTACTGGCGAAGAACGGCTTCCACCGCTGCGCGATTGACGGCGCTCATGGGCTACTCCCGAAAAAAGACTGACTGAAACAGGCGGCTATCCTAACCGTTCCAGCCGCCGAACGGCATGCTTTCGAAGGTGCGCAAGACACTGAAACAGCGTCACGGGGTGAAATAAATTTCCCGGCGCTTTATAGTGGCCGACCTCCGTTTCATCAAGTAGCCGAGCCCCATGTCCGAGCCACGCAAGATCCTCGTTACCAGCGCCCTGCCCTATGCCAATGGTTCGATCCATCTTGGCCATATGCTTGAGTACATCCAGACCGATATGTGGGTGCGCTTCCAGAAGCATCGCGGCAATCAATGCATTTATGTCTGCGCGGACGACGCCCACGGTTCGGCCATCATGTTGCGCGCCGAAAAGGAAGGCATCACCCCGGAACAACTGATCGCCAACGTGCAGGCTGAACACAGCGCCGACTTTGCCGAGTTTCTGGTGGACTTCGATAACTTCCATTCGACCCACTCGGACGAAAACCGCGAGCTGTCGAGCCAGATCTACCTGCGGCTGAAAGAAGCCGGGCACATCGACCAACGTTCGGTGACCCAGTATTTCGACCCGGAAAAGAAGATGTTCCTGGCCGACCGTTTCATCAAGGGCACCTGCCCGAAATGCGGCACCGAAGACCAGTACGGCGACAACTGCGAAAAATGCGGCGCGACCTACGCACCGACCGACTTGAAGGATCCCAAGTCAGCGATCTCCGGCGCCACTCCGGTGCTCAAGGACTCGCAGCACTTCTTCTTCAAGCTCCCGGATTTCCAGCAAATGCTGCAAACCTGGACGCGCAGCGGCACCTTGCAGGACGCCGTGGCCAACAAACTCTCCGAATGGCTCGACAGTGGCCTGCAGCAGTGGGACATCTCCCGCGACGCGCCGTACTTCGGCTTCGAGATCCCGGGCGAGCCGGGCAAGTACTTCTATGTATGGCTGGACGCGCCGATCGGCTACATGGCCAGCTTCAAGAACCTGTGCGACCGCACCCCGGAGCTGGACTTCGACGCGTTCTGGGGCAAGGACTCCACCGCCGAGCTGTACCACTTCATCGGCAAGGACATTGTCAACTTCCACGCGCTGTTCTGGCCAGCGATGCTTGAAGGCTCGGGCTATCGCAAGCCGACCGGTATTGCCGTGCACGGCTACCTGACGGTCAACGGCCAGAAAATGTCCAAGTCCCGTGGCACCTTTATCAAGGCGCGCACCTACCTGGACCACCTGTCGCCGGAATACCTGCGCTATTACTACGCGTCCAAGCTGGGCCGTGGCGTCGACGACCTGGACCTGAATCTGGAAGACTTCGTACAGAAGGTCAACTCGGACCTGGTGGGTAAAGTCGTCAACATCGCCAGCCGTTGCGCCGGGTTTATCCACAAGGGCAACGCCGGTGTACTGGTAGCCGAGAACGCCGCACCGGAACTGACCGACGCCTTCCTGGCCGCCGCGCCGAGCATCGCCGACGCTTATGAAGCCCGCGACTTTGCCCGCGCCATGCGCGAGATCATGGGCCTGGCCGACCGCGCCAACGCCTGGATCGCCGACAAGGCGCCGTGGTCACTGAACAAGCAGGAAGGCAAGGAAGCTGAAGTCCAGGCGATCTGCGCCACCGGAGTCAACCTGTTCCGTCAGTTGGTGATCTTCCTCAAGCCGGTGCTGCCATTGCTGGCCGCCGATGCCGAGGCGTTCCTCAACGTACCGCCGTTGAGCTGGAACGATCACACCACCTTGCTCGGCAATCATCAGTTGAACGCGTTCAAGCCCTTGATGACCCGAATTGACCCGGTGAAAGTCCAGGCAATGACCGACGCTTCGAAAGAAGACCTGGTCGCCAGCCAGACTGATACCGGCCAATCCACGCCGGCGGGCAATGGCGAGCTGGCCAAGGACCCGATTTCCCCGGAAATCGATTTCGACGCCTTTGCCGCCGTAGACCTGCGTGTGGCGCTGATCATCAAGGCCGAAGCCGTGGAAGGTGCCGACAAGCTGCTGCGCCTGACGCTGGATATCGGTGACGAACAGCGCAACGTGTTCTCCGGCATCAAGAGCGCTTACCCGGACCCGTCCAAGCTCGATGGCCGCCTGACCATGATGATCGCCAACCTCAAGCCACGGAAAATGAAGTTCGGCATTTCCGAAGGCATGGTGATGGCGGCGGGCCCTGGCGGCGAAGAAATCTACCTGCTGAGCCCGGACAGCGGTGCCAAGCCGGGTCAACGCATCAAGTAACCTCTGCAAAATGCCCCGCTGTTGCTACGGCGGGGCTTCTCAGCTTGCCCTCCTCCCAGGGCCGGGCGTCCACGCTATGATCACAGCATGAACCTCATTCAACGTATCGACGCGCTGCTGCCGCAGACTCAATGCGGCAAGTGCGGGCACCCGGGTTGCAAGCCTTACGCAGAAGGCATCGCTAAAGGCGAAGCCATCAACAAGTGCCCGCCCGGTGGGCAGGATACCATTGCCGGGCTCGCGCAACTGCTGCGCCTGCCGGTACTGGAGCTGGACACCAGCCGTGGAGATGCGCCTGCGCAAGTCGCCTATATCCGCGAAGCCGAATGCATCGGCTGTACCAAATGCATCCAGGCCTGCCCGGTGGACGCCATTGTGGGTGCCGCCAAGTTGATGCACACCGTGATTGTCGACGAGTGCACAGGTTGCGACCTGTGTGTTGCGCCCTGCCCTGTCGACTGTATCGAGATGCGCCCGCTTGCTGACGTTGTGCCTATCGTCGGTGACTTGGCCAGCAACGATGATGAACGGCGTGCACGCGACCTCAAACGCAACCGGGCGCGGCGACGCTTCGAACAACGTAACGCCCGCCTGCAACGTGAAGAAGCCTGCAAGCTCGCCGAACGACTGGCACGAGCCAAGCGCGCAGCGCCGATGGAGGTTGCACCGGTCGATAACACTCAGGCCGCTCAGGACGCTGCGATCAAGCAGGCCAAAAGCAGCGTCGCCATGAGTCGCGCTCAGTTGCACAAATCCTTGAAAGCGTTTGGGCATCCGCCGACCTTTGAGCAACAGTCGCAATTGATTATGCTGCAGCGACAGTTCGAGGCATCCGAGCAGGCGCTTGCCGCACTGGAGGCCAACAGCTCACCGCAGCCACCAAAGACGACCACTAAAAGCGCCGAGTTCAAGCGCGCAAAAATCCAGCTGGCCATGCGCCGTGCAGCGTTGAAAAAGGCTCAGGATCACCATGCTGACGAGCATCAATTGGCAACCTTGAAAGCTGCATTGAATGACGCCGAGCAAACGCTGCAAGATGCCGAGGCCAACGGCTGACCCACTGCGCTGTGTATTACTAACATCACGCCGACCGCCTGCAAGGAAACGTCTGTCCCTATGAATGCCGCAAAACGCCTGGAAATCTTCCGCAGGTTTCACGAAGACAATCCGGAACCGAAAACCGAACTGGCCTACTCCTCACCGTTCGAATTACTGATTGCGGTGATCCTTTCGGCTCAATCCACGGACGTTGGCGTTAACAAGGCCACGGCGAAGTTGTACCCTGTGGCCAATACACCCGCCGCGATTTACGCTCTGGGTGTGGAAGGCCTGTCCGAATACATCAAGACCATCGGCCTGTATAACAGCAAGGCCAAGAATGTGATCGAAACGTGCCGCCTGCTGTTGGAGCTGCATGGAGGCGAGGTACCACAAACCCGCGAAGCCCTCGAAGCCTTGCCTGGCGTGGGCCGCAAAACGGCAAACGTGGTGCTCAATACGGCGTTTCGGCAGTTGACCATGGCGGTGGACACGCACATTTTCCGCGTCAGCAACCGAACCGGCATTGCACGGGGCAAGAATGTAATTGAGGTGGAAAAGCAATTGATGAAGTTCGTGCCCAAGCCCTATCTGCTCGACTCCCACCATTGGCTGATCCTGCACGGACGCTACGTTTGCCAGGCCCGCAAGCCGCGCTGCGGCAGCTGCCGTATCGAAGACTTGTGCGAATACAAGGACAAGACCTCCGACGATTGAGCGATCATTGGTTTTTGTGATCAGACGATTGAAAAAATCTTTTTTACCCGTTCGCGGATTATCGCTATAAGGAGCCCCAACGGCAGTCTTAGCCTGGAGTTGACCTTATGAGCGCTGGCAACGAACAACTGGAAGTGGAAGACGACCTCGTTGAGTCGGATGACGATGTGGTAGAGGCACCTGTGGCAGAGGTGGCCAAGACCAATTTAAGCAAACGCCGCACTATCGACAATCTTCTGGAAGAGCGACGCTTGCAAAAACAGCTGGCCGATTACGACTTCGATCTCTGATCGAGCCGTTGACGGCCGGAAGCCTCCCTGCCGGAGGCTTTTTTCTGCCGGTTACACGGGTATTCAAGGGGGGCAATATCCTCCTAGACCAAGCCGTTGCGCTGGGCCAGTTCGATCAGGTCCACGAGGGACCTGGCATTGAGCTTGAGCAGCAAGCGCGTCTTGTAGGTACTGACGGTTTTGTTGCTGAGGAACATGCCATCGGCAATTTCCTTGTTGGTTTTGCCACGGGCCAGTTGCTGCAGCACCATCATCTCCCGTCCCGATAAGCGTTCGACCATGTCGGCTTCACTGGCATTGCCCATGGTTGACCGCACTGAGTTGAGCGCCTGGTTCGGGAAATAGCTATAGCCGGAAAGCACCGCCTTGATGGCACTGAGCAACTCTGTCAGATCCTGCTGCTTGCACACATAGCCGGCGGCACCCGCCTGCATGCAGCGCATGGAAAAATGGCCAGGCGCCTGGGACGTCAGCACCAGCACCTTGAACGAGACGGCTTGCTTGGTCGAAGCCAGCCGACAAATAACTTCCAGACCGTCGAGCTTGGGGATTCCGATATCCAGTATCACAATATCCGGCATATGTTCCCGTGCAAGTTGCAACGCATCGACACCGTTATCAGTCTCGGCAACGACCTCATAACCATGACGCTCCATTAGCATGCGCACAGCAAGACGAATGACGGGATGATCATCCACGATCAGCACTTTATTCATGAGAAAGTCCAATTTCGCTGTTCGAATTATTTAGAGCAAACACAATAGCCTAGTCGATTACTAGTTGGCATAGCATTCCCCCCCGAGCAAGAGCAGGCAGAGACCCAACCCACAAGAAGATAGGAATTAGCCTACAAAAATTCGCCAACTTAGATGCATAGAGCTTTATGGTTGCTTTCAGACCTTTCTCGACGCGTACATATTTTGAGTGAAAGATCATGACCATCAGCCCGTGAAAGTAAACGTGCCGCACAAGTCTTTCAGGAAATACCCCTTGTTTGTCGCAATGGCGCCAGCAAACCGCCCCGAAAAAACTATCCGCATTAGTTCCATTTAACATATTTCGACACTTCCATAATTCCTACAGAAAATTCAAAAACTCACATATCCATTGCAGCTACATGAGTGAATTTTCTGTCAGACATAGTTCCTCCTCAGATGTAAAAAATCATTCAACCTTAAAAACATAAAGATAAACTGGATAATAATTGCGCAAGTTACGGAAAAATCCTTAAACACACGCTAAACGCTAATAAACAGCGCCGCATCTAAAATCCAGGCAAAAAAAATGACCCCTTGCAAAAGGGGCCATTTTTCACGACGGGCGCACGGTTCAGAACAACGAGCGGCCCTTGTTGGCAGCAATGCGCATGCGCAGTGCGTTCAACTTGATGAAGCCTGCCGCGTCCGCCTGATTGTAGGCGCCGCCGTCTTCTTCGAAGGTGGCGATGTTGGAGTCGAACAGCGACTCATCGGACTTGCGGCCGGTGACGATCACGTTGCCCTTGTACAGCTTCAGGCGCACGACACCGTTCACGTGGGCCTGGGAAGCGTCGATCATCTGTTGCAGCATCAGACGCTCAGGGCTCCACCAGTAACCGGTGTAGATCAGGCTGGCATACTTGGGCATCAGCTCGTCTTTAAGGTGGGCGACTTCACGGTCCAGGGTGATGGACTCGATGGCGCGGTGGGCACGCAGCATGATGGTGCCGCCCGGGGTTTCGTAGCAACCGCGAGACTTCATGCCCACATAACGGTTCTCGACGATGTCGAGACGGCCGATACCATGCTGACCGCCGATACGGTTCAGGGTCGCCAGTACGGTGGCCGGGGTCATTTCAACGCCGTCCAGCGCAACGATGTCGCCGTTGCGGTAAGTCAGTTCCAGGTACTGCGCCTTGTCTGGAGCGTTCTCCGGGGAGACCGTCCATTTCCACATATCTTCTTCGTGCTCGGTCCAGGTGTCTTCCAGCACGCCGCCTTCATAGGAAATGTGCAGCAGGTTGGCGTCCATTGAGTACGGCGACTTCTTCTTGCCATGGCGCTCGATCGGAATAGCGTGCTTTTCAGCGTAATCCATCAGCTTTTCACGGGACAGCAGGTCCCATTCACGCCACGGCGCAATGACTTTAACGCCTGGCTTGAGTGCGTAGGCACCCAGTTCGAAACGTACCTGGTCGTTGCCCTTGCCGGTGGCGCCGTGAGAAATGGCGTCGGCGCCCGTTTCGTTGGCGATCTCGATCAGGCGCTTGGCGATCAGCGGACGTGCGATGGAGGTACCCAGCAGGTACTCACCTTCGTAGACAGTGTTGGCGCGAAACATCGGGAAAACGAAATCGCGGACGAACTCTTCGCGCAGGTCGTCAATGTAGATCTCTTTCACGCCCATGGCTTGCGCCTTGGCACGTGCAGGTTCGACCTCTTCACCCTGACCCAGGTCAGCGGTGAAGGTCACCACTTCACAGTTATAAGTATCCTGCAGCCACTTGAGGATCACCGAAGTGTCCAGGCCGCCGGAATACGCGAGAACGACCTTGTTTACGTCGGCCATGCCATCACTCCACGGGGTTGTACGGAAAGGCGACGATTCTACCGATCAAAACCGTGAAATTACAGGGGCGCGACAGCAAATGAAGATAAAGCGACAGATTATGTCGAGTGGGCGACCGATGGTCGCCTCTTATGAGGTAGCCGCCGAGTTGCTCGGCGCAGTGGCCTGAGGCGCCGGTTTCTCTGGGGCAGCCACCCGCTCAAGCTGAATATTTACACGGCGGTTACGCGCACGGTTGGTGGCATTAGTGTTGGGCGCCAAGGGGTAGCTTTCGCCATGGAAGCGCATCGTGATTTGCGATTCCTGAATGCCGTTGGCCTTGAAGTAGTCCATCACCGCCAGGGCGCGGCGCCGTGAGACGTCACGGTTGGTCAGGCGATTGCCACTGTTATCGGAATGACCGTTCAACTCGACATGATTGACCGTGGGATCGGCTTTCATGAATGCCAGGATCACCGACAACTTCTTCTTGGCCGCCGCGTCCAGCTCAATACCACCACCGGGGAAGCCCACTTCAGTCTGTTTGACCTGGTCGTAATTCATGGGCAGCAGCTTGGTGGTGCACACCTGATAATCGTTGTACGCCTTGTTGAACTTCACAGGCAGCAGGCGAATTTCCGAGTAGCCGCCTTGACGCCCGTAATGCCGCACGGTCGGGCTGCGCCCTTCAAGCAAACCCGTGAACAGGCGGCCGGCCTGGGCCTGGGAGCTATTGAACAGGACGTCGCCGCTGCCGACACGCACGGCCCCAAGGTTGATATCACCTCGGCCCGGCTGCCACGGCGCGGCCGCGGCCAATAAGGTTGCCGAGCCGGCGCCAAGAGTGCCGCCATAGGTTTTCAGACGAAACGTTGCCTGCTCGCCGGCCCGGCGCACGAACTCACCGGAACCGAAATCGGTGATCGGCTGGGTCAGGCGGCACTCGAACTGATCGCCCTCCACCTTCCACTCAATATTCTCCAGACGTGTCTGGAACGTGAGGGCCGCCGCAGGCAGGCTGGCGAACACACTGAGCAGGGCTAGATAATACTGGCGCACGGGAGGCTCCACTGGTTTCTACAACACTTCAAAGCGTCATACATCGTTAAGGCATACCCGGAGATATCGGTAGCATCCGGCAAAACTTGATAGCGAGTGCCTGCAAGAGTCTTTTCCGGTAGCATTCCCACCAGATTGACCCGCCTGGAATCCCCAATGTCCGACCGCCTGACCCTGCTGCGTCCCGACGACTGGCATATTCATCTTCGCGATGGTGCTGCGTTACCCCAAACCGTGGCCGATGTGGCCCGCACGTTTGGCCGTGCCATCATCATGCCTAACCTGGTACCTCCGGTGCGCAATGCCGCAGAAGCCGACGCCTATCGCCAGCGCATCCTCGCTGCACGACCGGCCGGCAGCCGCTTCGAACCGTTGATGGTGCTCTACCTGACCGACCGCACCCAGCCTGAAGAAATTCGTGAAGCCAAGGCCAGCGGTTATGTGCACGCCGCCAAGCTGTACCCGGCAGGTGCGACCACCAACTCCGATTCCGGTGTAACCAGTATCGACAAGATCCTGCCGGCGATCGAAGCCATGGCGGAGGTCGGCATGCCATTGCTGATCCACGGGGAAGTCACCCGTGGCGACGTGGATGTGTTCGATCGCGAAAAAATCTTCATCGATGAACACATGCGTCGTGTGGTCGAGTTGTTCCCTACGCTCAAAGTGGTGTTTGAACACATCACCACCGCCGATGCGGTGCAGTTCGTCAGCGAAGCGTCGGCCAACGTTGGCGCGACCATCACCGCTCATCACCTGCTCTACAACCGCAACCACATGCTGGTGGGCGGGATTCGGCCGCATTTCTATTGCCTGCCTATTCTCAAGCGCAATACCCACCAGGTCGCACTGCTGGATGCCGCCACCAGCGGCAGCCCGAAGTTCTTCCTCGGCACCGACTCTGCGCCACACGCCCAGCACGCCAAGGAAGCCGCATGCGGCTGCGCCGGCTGCTACACCGCGTTTGCCGCCATCGAGTTGTACGCCGAAGCTTTCGAACAGCGTAACGCGCTGGACAAACTCGAAGGTTTCGCCAGCCTCAACGGCCCGCGTTTCTACGGCCTGCCGGCGAATACCGACCGCATTACCCTGGTCCGTGAAGACTGGACCGCCCCTGCCAGCCTGCCGTTTGGCGAACTGACCGTTATCCCGCTGCGCGCCGGTGAAACACTGCGCTGGCGCCTGCTGGAGGAAAGCAAGTGAGTGAAGACCATTACGACGACGAACAAGAGCACGGCGGTGGCGGCTCGCGCCATCCGATGGCCGAGCGTTTTCGCGGCTATCTGCCGGTCGTCATCGACGTAGAAACCGGTGGTTTCAACTGCGCCACCGACGCCTTGCTGGAAATCGCCGCAACCACCATCGGCATGGACGAACAGGGCTTTGTGTACCCGGAACACACCCATTTCTTCCGCGTCGAGCCGTTTGAAGGCGCCAATATCGAAGCCGCTGCCCTGGAATTCACCGGGATCAAGCTCGACCACCCACTGCGTATGGCGGTAAGTGAAGAAGCGGCGCTGACCGATATCTTCCGTGGCGTGCGCAAGGCGTTGAAGGCCAATGGCTGCAAACGTGCGATCCTGGTCGGCCACAACAGCAGTTTCGACCTGGGCTTCCTGAACGCCGCCGTGGCGCGGCTGGACATGAAGCGCAACCCGTTTCATCCGTTCTCCAGTTTCGACACCGCAACGCTTGCCGGCCTGGCCTACGGTCAGACCGTTCTGGCCAAAGCCTGCCAGGCGGCCGGTATCGACTTTGACGGGCGTGAAGCCCACTCGGCCCGCTACGACACCGAAAAGACCGCCGAGCTGTTCTGCGGCATCGTCAATCGGTGGAAACAGATGGGCGGCTGGGAAGACTTCAACGACTGAAGGCAAATCCCACGCATAAAAAAACCGGCCTTTTCAGGCCGGTTTTTTTGTACCGTGACGTTGGCTTACAGCTTGCCAGCGTTCTCGGTCAGGTAAGCCGCAACGCCTTCTGGCGAAGCGTTCATGCCTTTGTCGCCTTTTTTCCAGTTGGCAGGGCAGACTTCGCCGTGCTCTTCGTGGAATTGCAGCGCGTCGACCAGGCGGATCAGCTCTTCCATGTTACGGCCCAGCGGCAGGTCGTTGATGATCTGCGAGCGCACAACGCCCTTGTCGTCGATCAGGAACGCGCCACGGAACGCCACGCCGCCTTCGGACTCAACGTCGTAGGCCTTGGCGATGTCGTGCTTCATGTCGGCAGCCATGGTGTATTTGACTTTGCCGATGCCGCCGTCGTTGATGGCGGTGTTGCGCCAGGCGTTGTGGGTGAAATGGGAGTCGATGGAAACCGCGACCACTTCAACATTGCGCGCTTTGAAATCGTCCATGCGGTGGTCCAGGGCGATCAGCTCTGAAGGGCAGACGAAGGTGAAGTCCAGCGGGTAGAAGAACACCAGGCCGTATTTGCCTTTGATGGCTTCAGACAGCTTGAAGCTGTCTACGATTTCGCCATTGCCGAGGACGGCTGGTACGTCGAAATCCGGGGCTTGTTTACCGACGAGTACGCTCATTGGATATCTCCTGATATAGGGGTGACGATTGAAGTAAAAGGACCGGTCGAGTCTGCCTGTGGAAACAGACAGAAATATGACGCAATCACGCTTCGTGAAGACCGACCATCATACACCGAAAAAACCGTTCGTCAGCGCACGGGCAATTCCCCCCGGATTGCTGCTGAAACTATTTTGACAATCATTCTCGTTAACATTAAGATCCATCGCACTTAAGCCATAAACCCGCGACGGTTCTCACTTATGTATGTCTGCCTCTGCACTGGCGTCACCGACGGACAAATCCGCGAAGCAATCTATGAAGGTTGCTGCAGCTACAAAGAAGTGCGTGAAACCACCGGCGTTGCCAGCCAGTGCGGCAAATGTGCTTGCCTGGCCAAGCAAGTGGTACGGGAAACCCTGACGCAGCTGCAAACAGCCCAGGCCGCACTCCCCTACTCGACAGAATTTACACACGCCTGATAGGCATGTTTTAAAGAACCGGACCTTGTGTCCGGTTTTTTTATGCCTGTAATTCAATTAGTTAGAGCCAAGACGCGGAACACAAACATTCTTATTCCGATTAATTTTCATTTATTATTCAATAACTTAGGTTTGACACTAGGATTTTCACCGCTCAGACTCCTCCCTATACACAGCTATTACAGGGCAGGACCCCAGTCATGAAAGGCGACATCTCAGTCATCCAGCAACTCAACAAAATCCTTGCCAATGAACTGGTCGCGATCAATCAGTACTTCCTGCATGCGCGCATGTACGATGACTGGGGCCTGGAAAAGCTCGGCAAGCGTGAATACAAAGAATCGATCAAGGCCATGAAGGACGCCGACGCGCTGATCAAGCGCATCCTGTTCCTGGAAGGCCTGCCGAACGTGCAGGACCTGGGCAAGCTGAACATCGGCGAGCACACCCAGGAAATGATCAGCAGCGACCTGGGCTTTGAGCGCAAGAGCCACAGCGACCTGAAGGCTGGTATCGCTCACTGCGAAACCAAGGGCGATTTCGGCAGCCGTGAACTGTTGGAAGATATCCTGGAAGATCAGGAAGAGCATATCGACTGGCTTGAAACCCAGTTGGGCCTGATCGACAAGGTCAGCCTGGAGAATTACCTGCAATCGCAGATGGGTGAATAACCCGTAGCGTTCAGGCACAAAAAAGCCCCGCTCTCACCAGAGAAGCGGGGCTTTTTATTGCTCGCCAATTAGGCGTCAGTCTTGACTGCTGCTTTTTGCGCTGCGTCTTTGATCAGCGCTTGCAGCGAGCCATCAGCTGCCATTTCAGTGATGATGTCGCTACCGCCAACCAGCTCACCGGCTACCCACAACTGCGGGAAAGTCGGCCAGTTGGCGTACTTTGGCAGGTTGGCGCGGATTTCAGGGTTTTGCAGGATATCCACGTAAGCGAACTTCTCGCCACATGCCATCACAGCCTGGGACGCTTTTGCGGAGAAACCGCACTGAGGCGCGTTAGGTGCGCCCTTCATGTAAAGCAGAATGGTGTTGTTGGCAATCTGCTCTTTGATCGTTTCGATGATATCCATGGAACACCTCTGCAGGAACTTTGCGACTCACGGGTCGGCACGGTGGCGCATTGTAACGCAAAAATCCAGCAGGATGCTCAGGCCGCCGCCACCTTCACCGGTACGCCGTTGAGCGCCGCATTACCCGACAACTCGTCCAATTGCCGCTCGTCGGTCAAGTCATTGGCACTCGCCCCCGGCTGGCTGCTCGCGATGCTCATCTGCACGCCCGGACGACCGTGGCCCCAGCCGTGAGGCAGGCTGACCACACCCGGCATCATGTCCGTGCTGGCCGCTACTTCCACCTCGACCATACCGATACGCGAACTCACCCGCACCCGCTGGCCATCGCTCAACTGACGGCTAGCCAGATCATCGGGGTGCATCAGTAGTTGATGGCGTGGCTTACCCTTCACCAGTCGGTGATAGTTATGCATCCAGGAATTATTGCTGCGCACATGCCGCCTGCCAATCAATAGCAGTTCGTCGGCCACCGGCACCGGCTGCGCGGCGAAACGCGCCAGGTCTGCCAGGATCACGGCCGGTGCCGCTTGCACCTTGCCATCCGCGGTTTTCAAACGTGCCACGAGGTTGGGCTTGAGCGGCCCCAGGTCGACGCCATGGGGATGATCCGCCAACATCGCCACCGACAGTTTATGACTGGATGCGTCACCATAGGCACCCGCACGCAGCCCGAAGTCGATCATCTGTGCCGGTGGCAGGGTGGGCTTGAGCACCGCGCCAGTGTGCGCCGCAAACGCCTTGGCCAGGCCGACAAAGATCTCCCAGTCATGCAACGCACCCTCAGGCTTGGGCAGGATGGCGCGATTGAAGCGTGTGACATTGCGTACCGCGAACAGATTGAAGGTGGTGTCGTAGTGATCGTTTTCCAGCGCCGAGGTGGACGGCAGGATCAGGTCGGCATAACGCGTGGTCTCGTTGATATACAGGTCGATGCTGACCATGAACTCCAACCCGTCCAGGGCTTGTTCCAATTGGCGGCCGTTAGGCGTGGACAGTACCGGGTTGCCGGCCACCGTCACCAGGGCGCGGATCTGCCCATCACCCTCGGTCAGCATTTCTTCGGCCAGCGCCGACACCGGCAGTTCTCCGCCGTACTCCGGCCGCCCGGACACGCGGCTCTGCCAGCGGTTGAAATGGCCGCCGCTGGTGGAGGCCACCAGGTCCACCGCGGGACTGGTGCAGAGCGCGCCGCCGACACGGTCCAGGTTGCCGGTCACCAGGTTGATCAGTTGCACCAGCCAATGGCACAGGGTGCCAAACGCTTGGGTCGAGACCCCCATGCGGCCATAACAGACGGCCTTGTCAGCGCCGGCGAAGTCCCTGGCCAACTGGCGAATCTGCTCGGCAGGCACCGCACACTGGCGGCTCATGGCCTCGGCATCGAAGCCGGCAATCGCCTTGCGTACATCATCCAGGCCTTGCACCGGCAAATGGCTGTCGCGTGTCAGCCCTTCGGAGAACAAAGTGTTGAGCACCCCAAACAACAATGCCGCATCGCCGCCGGGGCGTACGAACACGTGCTGGTCCGCGATGGCTGCCGTCTCGCTGCGCCGAGGGTCGACCACCACCACTTTTCCGCCCCGCGCCTGGATGGCCTTGAGGCGTTTCTCCACATCGGGCACGGTCATGATGCTGCCATTGGAAGCCAGCGGGTTGCCGCCGAGAATCAACATGAAGTCGGTCTGGTCGATATCGGGTATGGGCAACAACAGGCCGTGGCCGTACATCAGGTGACTGGTGAGGTGATGAGGCAGTTGGTCTACCGAGGTCGCGGAAAAACGATTGCGCGTCTTCAACAGCCCTAGAAAGTAGTTGCTGTGGGTCATCAACCCATAGTTATGCACGCTTGGGTTGCCCTGATACACCGCCACCGCGTTCTGCCCATGCCGCGCCTGGATACCCGCAAGCCGCTCGGCCACCAGGGCAAAGGCTTCATCCCAGCCAATCGGCTGCCATTCGCTGCCCACCCGCCGCATGGGTTGGTGCAGGCGGTCCGGGTCATTCTGGATGTCCTGCAGGGCCACCGCCTTGGGGCAGATGTGGCCGCGACTGAAACTGTCCAGAGGGTCGCCCTTGATCGAGGTGATCGCCAGGCTACCGTCTTCGGCTTGGGTGGTTTCCAGGGTGAGGCCGCAGATGGCTTCGCACAGGTGGCAGGCACGGTGGTGGAGAGTCTTGGTCATGGCCAGTCTCTTTTATAGGGGCTTTGACTCAACTATGGGCCGCGACCACTTGGCGCGCCAGCAACCTTCGCGTTGTGAATCGACGGGCATAGGCCAGGGCATGGCTAAACATGAGCAAATGTTTCAGAAACCTTGTCAGCAGGCGCTGAAACCGACGCGACCTGGCCCAAGCCGCCCCCGCGCATTGCAAAAGGCCTGGACGCCAGTGTACAAATGGCTCGCTGCTGTCAGGAAATCGTCTTCAAACGCGCGCCAGCGCCCTGCTTGAACACCCCTAAAGCCGTAGCCCTATTGGTAAAACGCGACATTTAATGTCAATATCGCGTCTTCCCCTATTTCGTCGCCCCGTGCGGCTTTCGCCGCAGGTCTCGCCCGTTGTCGCAATAAACAAGGCTTTGAGTATCTGCGGTCTGTTGCAAAAGGTAGTTAATGATGAGCGCAAGGCACTTTCTCTCCCTGATGGATTGCACGCCCGAAGAGCTGGTCAGCGTGATCCGTCGAGGCATTGAGCTTAAAGACCTGCGTAACCGCGGTGTACTGTTTGAGCCGTTGAAAAACCGGGTACTCGGGATGATTTTCGAAAAGTCCTCGACCCGCACACGCCTGTCGTTCGAAGCCGGCATGATCCAGCTGGGTGGCCAGGCCATCTTCCTGTCACCGCGCGACACCCAACTGGGCCGTGGTGAGCCGATCAGCGATTGCGCCATCGTGATGTCGCGCATGCTCGATGCCGTGATGATCCGTACCTTCGCCCACAGCACCTTGACCGAATTTGCCGCCAACTCCCGTGTGCCCGTGATCAACGGCCTGTCCGATGACCTGCACCCCTGCCAGTTGCTGGCCGACATGCAAACCTTCCTCGAGCACCGTGGCTCGATCCAAGGCAAGACCGTGGCCTGGATCGGCGATGGCAACAACATGTGCAACAGCTATATAGAAGCGGCGATCCAGTTCGACTTCCACCTGCGCATCGCCTGCCCTGAAGGCTACGAGCCCAGCGCCGAGTTCATGGCCAAGGCCGATGGCCGTGTGCAACTGCTGCGCGATCCGAAAGACGCAGTGGTCGGCGCGCACCTGGTCAGCACCGACGTCTGGACCTCCATGGGCCAGGAAGACGAAACCGCCAAGCGCCTGGCCCAGTTCGCGCCGTTCCAGGTGACCCGTGCGTTGCTCGACCTGGCCGCGCCAGACGTGCTGTTCATGCACTGCCTGCCCGCCCACCGGGGCGAAGAAATCAGCCAGGACCTGCTCGACGATTCGCGCTCAGTCGCGTGGGATCAGGCCGAGAACCGCCTGCATGCGCAAAAAGCCTTGCTCGAATTCCTCGTACCACCGTCGTACCACCACGCATGAGCCAGTCATTACTGCTGAACCTGCGCAATCTGGCATGCGGCTATCAAGACCAGCGCGTCGTGCAGAACCTCAACCTGCACCTCAACGCCGGCGATATCGGTTGCCTGCTCGGCTCTTCAGGGTGTGGCAAGACCACTACCCTGCGCGCGATTGCTGGCTTTGAGCCGGTGCATGAAGGCGAAATCAGCCTGGCGGGCGAAGTCATCTCCCGTGCCGGTTTCACCCTCGCCCCGGAAAAACGTCGTATCGGCATGGTGTTCCAGGACTACGCGTTGTTCCCGCACCTGAGCGTGGCTGACAACATCGCCTTTGGCATTCGCAAGCACCCGCAAAAAGAGCGCGTAGTTGCCGAGTTGCTGGAACTGGTCAACTTGAAGAACCTGGGCAAGCGCTTCCCCCATGAGCTTTCCGGTGGTCAGCAACAACGCGTCGCTCTCGCCCGGGCCCTGGCGCCGGAGCCGCAACTGCTGTTGCTGGATGAACCCTTTTCCAACCTCGATGGCGAACTGCGCCGCAAGCTCAGCCATGAAGTGCGCGACATCCTCAAGGCTCGCGGCACCAGCGCGATCCTGGTAACCCATGATCAGGAAGAGGCCTTCGCCGTCAGCGATCACGTCGGGGTCTTCAAGGAAGGCCGCCTTGAGCAGTGGGACACGCCCTACAACCTCTATCACGAACCGCAGACGCCTTACGTCGCCAGTTTCATCGGCCAAGGGTATTTCATCCGTGGTCGGCTGAACTCGCCCGAATCGGTCAGCACTGAACTGGGCGACCTGCGCGGCAACCGTGCCTACACCTTGCCGACCGGCGCTGCGGTGGACGTGCTGCTGCGCCCGGACGATATCGTGTATGCGCCGGACAGCGCGTTGAAAGCCCGGATCGTCGGCAAGACCTTCCTCGGCGCCTCAACGCTGTACCGGTTACAGCTGCCGACCGGCGCTCAGCTGGAGTCGATTTTCCCCAGCCATGCCGATCACCAAGTGGGCGCGGAGGTGGGGATTCGTGTGGCGGCTGAGCATTTGGTGGTGTTCCAGGCATCCGGCAGCACAGCGGCGCAAATTCCTGCTGTTGAGTCAGGCGTGCGCCGCCACAGCGTCGCTCACTGATAAAACCGGGTCGGGATGTAGGAGCTGGCTTGCCTGCGATGCAGACAACTCGGGTTATCTGTTACACCGCGTTGATGCTATCGCAGGCAAGCCAGCTCCCACATTTGATCCTCATAGACTTCAAAGAATGAATATCAGGCCCGCCCGATCGGTGCGAATTTGGCCTGGGTGTGTTCAGCCAACACCGCCGCTGGCAATTCAACTTCCAATCCTCTTCTGCCCGCGCTGACAAAAATCGTTGCAAAGGGTTGCGCCGTTTCATCGATAAACGTGCGCAGCCGCTTCTTCTGACCCAGCGGGCTGATGCCGCCCAACAGATAACCCGTGGAACGCTGCGCCGCTGCCGGGTCAGCCATTTCGACTTTCTTCACACCCGCAGCATGAGCCAGGGCTTTCAAGTCCAGACTTCCGACGACCGGCACAACCGCCACCAACAATTCACCCTTCTCACTGCTCGCCAGCAGCGTCTTGAACACCTGGGCCGGGTCCAGGCTCAATTTTTCCGCGGCCTCCAGCCCATACGAGGCTGCCTTGGGATCATGTTCATAACTATGCACATGATGTTCGGCGCGAACTTTTTTCAACAGGTCCAATGCAGGGGTCATAACGGCTCCGGGCGGGCAAACTGATGGCCAATTCTAGGCCAAGCCTACCTAAAACGCTCTAGCACAGACCTATCACCGCAAAAGCAACGCGCCTTGGCCATGATCATTCACCACACCAATAGTTCGGAAATGACCAATGGTTCACTTTCGACCTTTGACAGCGGTCATTCTTGTCTATATTTTTTCGTTTCCGAATACCGTAGGAATAATCCTCTGGTACTCCGCAGTAAGCCGCGATCCAGGATGGGGATCCTTCTCGTGGTGAATATCGCGCAACTGCCCGTTGAGGCCGTGCGCAAGACAAGAACAACAATTGAGGTTTTCCATGACAACTGCTCTTCAACAGCCTTCACTTTCGAGCCAATGCATGGCCGAATTCCTGGGCACCGCGCTGCTGATCTTCTTCGGTACAGGATGCGTCGCCGCGCTCAAGGTCGCGGGTGCGAGCTTTGGCTTATGGGAAATCAGTATCATCTGGGGGGTCGGCGTGAGCATGGCGATCTACCTGAGTGCCGGTATTTCCGGGGCTCACCTCAACCCGGCGGTCAGTATCGCCCTGTGCATCTTTGCCGATTTTGAAAAGCGCAAACTGCCCTTCTATATTCTTGCCCAGGTCGCCGGCGCCTTTTGCTCCGCCGCCCTGGTGTACACGCTCTACAGCAATCTGTTTTTCGATTACGAACAAACTCACCACATGGTCCGCGGCTCCCAAGCCAGCCTGGAATTGGCGTCGGTGTTCTCCACCTATCCCCATGCGCTGCTGAGCACGGCCCAGGCATTCCTGGTGGAGATGGTCATCACCGCCATCCTGATGGGCGTGATCATGGCTCTGACCGATGATAACAACGGCCTGCCACGCGGCCCCCTGGCCCCCCTGCTGATCGGTTTGCTGATCGCCGTAATCGGCAGCGCCATGGGCCCGTTGACTGGCTTTGCGATGAACCCGGCACGGGATTTCGGTCCCAAGCTGATGACCTTTTTCGCCGGTTGGGGTGAAATGGCCTTTACTGGCGGTCGCGATATTCCTTATTTCCTGGTGCCGATTTTCGCTCCGATTGTCGGCGCATGCCTGGGCGCTGCGGCCTATCGCGGGCTGATTGCTCGCCACCTGCCGAGCGCCGCACCGGCTATCGCTGAAGAAACACCTGACACGGCTGTCAACGGCAAGACTCGTATTTCCTGAAAGCGCCAGCCTGGTCCCCTGCCCTTCGCGGCCCAGGCTGATTTCTGACTTCCTTATTTCGTCCAAGGCAATTGACATGACCGACCTTCAGAATAAGAACTACATCATTGCCCTTGATCAGGGCACCACCAGTTCCCGGGCGATCATCTTCGATCGTGACGCCAACGTGGTGTGTACCGCCCAGCGTGAATTCGTCCAGCACTACCCGCAGGCTGGCTGGGTTGAACATGACCCGATGGAAATCTTCGCCACCCAGAGCGCGGTGATGGTCGAAGCGCTGGCGCAGGCCGGCCTGCACCATGACCAGGTGGCCGCCATCGGTATCACCAACCAGCGTGAAACCACGGTGGTCTGGGACAAGATCACCGGCCGCCCGATCTATAACGCTATTGTCTGGCAGTGCCGCCGCAGTACCGAGATCTGCCAGCAGCTCAAGCGCGACGGCCATGAGCAATACATCAGCGACACCACGGGCCTTGTGACCGACCCATACTTCTCCGGCACCAAGCTCAAGTGGATCCTCGACAACGTCGAAGGCAGTCGCGAACGTGCGCGCAATGGCGAACTGCTGTTCGGCACCGTCGACAGCTGGCTGATCTGGAAATTTACCGGCGGCAAGACCCACGTCACCGACTACACCAACGCGTCGCGCACCATGCTCTTCAACATCCACACCCTGGAGTGGGATGCGAAGATGCTGGAGATTCTCGACATCCCACGGGAAATGCTCCCTGAAGTGAAGTCGTCGTCGGAAATCTATGGCCGTACCAAGAGCGGCATCGCTATCGGTGGCATTGCCGGCGACCAGCAAGCGGCCCTGTTTGGCCAGATGTGCGTGGAAGCGGGCCAGGCCAAGAACACCTACGGCACCGGCTGCTTCCTGCTGATGAACACCGGCGACAAGGCGGTGAAATCCAAGCACGGCATGCTCACCACCATTGCCTGCGGCCCGCGCGGTGAGGTGGCCTATGCCCTGGAAGGCGCGGTCTTCAACGGTGGCTCCACCGTGCAATGGCTACGTGACGAGCTGAAGATCATCAACGATGCCCACGACACCGAATACTTTGCCGGCAAGGTCAAGGACAGCAACGGCGTGTACCTGGTACCCGCTTTCACCGGTCTCGGCGCGCCCTACTGGGACCCGTATGCCCGTGGCGCACTGTTCGGCCTGACCCGTGGCGTACGCGTAGACCACATTATTCGCGCAGCCCTGGAGTCGATTGCCTACCAGACCCGCGACGTCCTCGACGCCATGCAACAGGACTCGGGCGAACGCCTCAAGGCCCTGCGCGTGGACGGCGGCGCGGTTGCCAACAACTTCCTGATG
The DNA here is from genome assembly GCF_021605325.1 of Pseudomonas sp. PA-7-1E. NCBI lineage: Bacteria > Pseudomonadati > Pseudomonadota > Gammaproteobacteria > Pseudomonadales > Pseudomonadaceae > Pseudomonas > Pseudomonas sp. PA-7-1E. The sequence continues at coordinate 140,102 of NZ_WKFA01000006.1, read as the reverse complement.
CAATTCCAGGCCGACATCCTCGGCACCCAGGTAGAACGCCCGCAAATGCGCGAGACCACCGCCCTCGGCGCAGCCTACCTGGCGGGCCTGGCGTGTGGCTTCTGGGGCAGCCTGGACGAGTTGCGCGGCAAGGCGGTAATCGAGCGCGAGTTCGAGCCACAGCTGGACGAGGCGGCCAAAGAGAAACTCTACGCCGGCTGGCAAAAAGCTGTGAGCCGCACCCGTGACTGGGAGCCGCACGAAGGCGCCGAATAAGCCAAGCGCTGGCTTACGGCAGGTTGTAACTGGCAGGGAGCGGATTCCTGCGTCATCATGGGCCACTTTTGTATGGCAGCCCAAAGGACGCCCCATGAATCTGCCTCCCCGCCAACAACAAATCCTCGAACTGGTCCGCGAACGCGGGTACGTCAGTATCGAGGAAATGGCGCAGCTATTCGTTGTCACCCCGCAAACCATCCGCCGCGATATCAACCAGCTGGCGGACGCCAACCTGTTGCGCCGCTACCACGGCGGCGCAGCCTATGACTCCAGTGTCGAGAACACCGCGTACGCCATGCGTGCCGACCAGATGCGCGACGAGAAGCAACGCATCGGTGAAGCCATCGCCGCGCAGATTCCCGATCATGCCTCGCTGTTCATCAACATCGGCACCACCACCGAATCCATCGCCCGTGCGCTGCTCAATCACAGCCACCTGAAAATCATCACCAACAACCTCAACGTCGCCACCATGCTCAGTGCCAAGGACGACTTCGATGTGTTGCTCACCGGCGGCAATGTGCGCCGTGACGGTGGTGTGGTGGGCCAGGCCAGTGTCGACTTCATCAACCAGTTCAAGGTCGACTTTGCCCTGGTGGGCATCAGCGGGATCGACGAGGACGGCAGCCTGCTGGACTTCGATTACCAGGAGGTGCGGGTTTCCCAGGCAATCATCGCCAATGCGCGGCAGGTGATCCTGGCGGCGGACTCCAGCAAATTCGGGCGCAATGCCATGATTCGCCTGGGGCCGATCAGCCTGGTGGACTGCCTGGTGACTGACCAGCAGCCGGTGCCGGCGTTGGTGCAAGTGCTGAATGAGCACAAGGTGCGGCTGGAAGTCGTTTAGCGCCTGTTCAGGCGTCATCGCGGGCAAGCCCGACTCCCACAGTTTGAAATGCGATCAAATGTGGGAGCCGGGCTTGCCCGCGATGACGGCCTCACTCACACCCATACATTCACCTTTGTTCATAATTCTTCCTTTCTCCGCCCTTCGATGAGTTTTTTCAATCGAAGTCGGGTGGCTGTGCCCGCAATTATCAGCTACCATTTTCGCAAATGAACATTCATGTTCGAATTCCAAGACGAAAAGATCGCGAGGCCAGCCGATGAACCCTTCCACCTTGCCTGCTCCACCGCTTGCCGAAGTCTATGACGTAGCCGTAATTGGTGGTGGGATCAATGGCGTCGGGATTGCAGCAGACGCAGCCGGTCGCGGTTTGTCGGTATTCCTTTGCGAAAAGGATGACTTGGCCAGCCACACCTCATCGGCCAGCAGCAAGCTGATCCACGGTGGACTGCGTTACCTGGAGCATTACGAATTCCGTCTGGTGCGTGAAGCATTGGCCGAACGCGAAGTACTGCTGGCCAAGGCACCGCACATCGTCAAGCAAATGCGCTTCGTACTGCCGCACCGCCCGCACCTGCGCCCGGCCTGGATGATTCGTGCTGGTCTGTTCCTTTATGACCACTTGGGCAAGCGCGAAAAGCTCGCGGGTTCCAAAAGCCTCAAGTTCGGTGCCGACAGCCCGCTGAAAAGCGAAATCACCAAAGGCTTTGAATACTCCGACTGCTGGGTCGACGACGCCCGCCTGGTGGTACTCAACGCCATGGCTGCCCGCGAGAAAGGCGCGCACATCCACACCCAGACCCGTTGCGTCAGCGCCAAGCGCAGCAACGGCATGTGGGAAATGAACATGGAACGTGCCGACGGCAGCCTGTTCTCGATCCGCGCCCGCGCCCTGGTGAATGCCGCCGGCCCATGGGTGGCCAAATTCATCCGGGACGACCTGAAGCTGGATTCACCGTACGGCATTCGTCTGATCCAGGGCAGCCACCTGATCGTGCCGAGACTGTACGAGGGCGCTCACGCGCATATTCTGCAAAACGAAGACCAACGCATCGTCTTCACCATTCCGTACCTGAACCACTTGACCATCATCGGCACCACCGACCGCGAATACACCGGCGACCCGGCTGCAGTGGCGATCACCGAAGGTGAAACCGACTACATGCTTAAAGCGGTCAACGCGCACTTCAAGAAACAGCTGAGCCGCGACGATATCGTCCACACCTACTCCGGCGTGCGCCCACTGTGCAATGACGAGTCGGACAACCCGTCGGCTATTACGCGTGACTACACCCTGTCGCTGTCCGGCGGCACCGGCGAAGCGCCGATCCTGTCGGTGTTCGGTGGCAAGCTGACCACCTATCGCAAACTGGCTGAGTCGGCCATGGCCCAACTGGCGCCGTACTTCACCCAGATGCGCCCAAGCTGGACTGCCACAGCCAGCCTGCCCGGTGGCGAACACATGACTACCCCAGAAGCCCTGGCCGATGCCATCCGCGCCAAGTTCGACTGGGTACCGAGCGAGATCGCCCGTCGCTGGTCCACCACCTACGGCAGCCGCACTTGGCGCTTGCTGGAAGGCGTGCAATCGCTCGCCGATCTGGGTGACCACTTGGGTGGCGGCCTCTATACCCGCGAAGTCGACTACCTGTGCGCCGAAGAGTGGGTAACACAACCGCAGGACGTGCTGTGGCGCCGTACCAAGCTTGGCCTGTTCACCACGCCGCAAGAGCAGGAAAACCTGCAGCGCTACTTGTCCAAGGTCGAGCAGAACCGCAGCAAGATCGAAGCCGCCTGACCGCCCCAGTGTAGGAGCGAGCTTGCTCGCGAAAAACCCGAGAGCGCCGCGTTTATTCAGCATAAACGCGGCGTTTTTGCGTTTTTCGCGAGCAAGCTCGCTCCTACGGACTATTCGGTTTTCCGAACGCGCCCCTCTGCCCTATTCGGTTTGCCGGACTACCGACCGAAAATACTGCCGACACAAAAAGTTAATTTCCATATAAATCATGAAGTTATCCTTTTGTTTTCGGTATGGCACGACTCATGCTCTACACTCTTCAACGATTGCCTGAGGCGCCTTAGGAGCCGTCACGGGCAGTCGCTGTACAAGAGAGCCGTTCAGCTGGCTTCATAAAAAAAACAAATGTCGAGGAAGTATTGATGCGCATCGTTCCCCATATCCTGGGCGCAGCTATCGCTGCTGCTCTGATCAGCACTCCAGTTTTTGCCGCCGAACTCACCGGCACACTGAAGAAAATCAACGACTCCGGCACCATCACTCTCGCTCACCGCGACAGCTCCATTCCGTTTTCCTACATCGCGGATGGCTCGGGCAAACCCGTGGGCTACTCCCACGACATCCAGTTGGCCGTTGTCGAGCAACTGAAAAAAGACCTGAACAAACCCGACCTCAAAGCCAAGTACAACCTGGTGACCTCGCAAACCCGTATCCCGTTGATCCAGAACGGCACCGCGGATCTGGAGTGCGGCTCCACCACCAACAACACCGAACGCGCCCAGCAAGTTGATTTCACCGTCAACATCTTCGAAATCGGCACCCGCCTGCTGGTCAAGAAAGACAAGGAAGGCAAGCCGTCCTACGCTGACTTTGCCGACCTGAAAGGCAAAAACGTCGTGACCACCGCCGGTACCACGTCCGAGCGCATCATCAAGGCGATGAACGCCGACAAGCAGATGGGCATGAACGTTATCTCCGCCAAAGACCACGGCGAATCCTTCCAGATGCTCGAAAGCGGCCGCGCCGTTGCATTCATGATGGACGACGCCCTGCTGGCCGGTGAAGAAGCCAAGGCCAAGAAGCCGGACGACTGGGTCATTACCGGTACTCCGCAGTCCTTTGAAGCCTACGCTTGCATGGTTCGCAAAGGCGACCCGGACTTCAAGAAAGCCGTGGATGACGCCATTGTCGCCCTGTACAAGTCCGGCGAGATCAACAAGATCTACGCCAAATGGTTCGAAAGCCCGATCCCACCGAAAGGCCTGAACCTTAACTTCCCGATGAGCGACAAGGTCAAGGAGCTGATCGCTAACCCTAGCGACAAACCAGCGCCAGAAGTAAAAATCTGATACCTGACTAAGCTTATGTCCTGAGGGAGCCAACCCTCCCTCAGGCGTCTGTAATTACCTGCTGGTTTTAACTTGGAACACTCGACCTGGCGGTTTTCGAGCCGATCGTGTGTGCCTGGCGTTCAACGTCAGGCGGGAACGGATCTTCCCCAAGCGGGTGCTTGTACATCGATCGATCTCGAGGGGAGACCCTAATGAATTACAACTGGGACTGGGGCGTGTTCTTCAAGTCCACCGGCGTGGGCAGCGAGACTTATCTCGACTGGTACCTCTCCGGGCTGGGCTGGACCATCGCCATCGCTGTCGTGGCATGGATTATCGCCTTGCTGCTGGGCTCCATTCTGGGGGTCATGCGCACTGTGCCAAACCGCCTCGTATCGGGCATCGCGACCTGCTACGTGGAACTGTTTCGTAACGTGCCGCTGCTGGTTCAGCTGTTCATCTGGTACTTCCTGGTACCGGACATGCTGCCGCAGAACCTGCAGGACTGGTACAAACAAGACCTGAACCCGACCACCTCGGCCTACCTGAGCGTCGTGGTGTGCCTGGGCCTGTTCACCGCCGCCCGTGTGTGCGAGCAAGTGCGTACCGGTATCCAGGCGCTGCCACGCGGCCAGGAATCCGCGGCGCGCGCCATGGGCTTCAAGCTGCCGCAGATCTACTGGAACGTGCTGCTGCCCCAGGCTTACCGCATCATCATTCCGCCGCTTACCTCGGAATTCCTCAACGTGTTCAAGAACTCCTCCGTGGCGTCCTTGATCGGCTTGATGGAACTGCTGGCGCAAACCAAACAGACCGCCGAGTTCTCGGCCAACCTGTTTGAAGCCTTCACCCTGGCCACGCTGATCTACTTCACCTTGAACATGAGCCTGATGCTGCTGATGCGCGTGGTCGAGAAGAAAGTCGCAGTGCCCGGCCTGATCTCCGTGGGGGGCAAATAATGGACTTCGATTTCAGCGGCATCATCCCCGCCATTCCAGGCCTGTGGAACGGCATGGTCATGACCTTGAAGCTGATGGTCATGGGCGTGGTCGGCGGCATCATCATCGGGACCATCCTGGCCCTGATGCGCTTGTCGTCCAACAAACTGCTGTCCCGCGTGGCCGGCGCCTACGTGAACTACTTCCGCTCGATCCCCTTGCTGCTGGTGATCACCTGGTTCTACCTGGCGGTGCCGTTCGTACTGCGCTGGATCACCGGCGAAGACACGCCGATCGGTGCGTTCACCTCCTGCGTCGTGGCGTTCATGATGTTCGAGGCCGCGTACTTCTGCGAAATCGTACGAGCCGGTGTGCAGTCGATTCCCAAGGGCCAGATGGCGGCGGCACAAGCCATGGGCATGACCTACGGCCAGACCATGCGCCTGATCATCCTGCCCCAGGCGTTCCGCAAGATGACGCCGTTGCTGCTGCAACAGTCGATCATCCTGTTCCAGGACACCTCCCTGGTCTACACCGTGGGCCTGGTGGACTTCCTCAACTCCGCCCGCTCCAACGGCGACATCATCGGCCGCTCCAATGAGTTCCTGATCTTCGCCGGTGTCGTCTACTTCATCATCAGCTTTTCCGCCTCGCTGCTGGTCAAGCGTCTGCAAAAAAGGTTTGCCGTATGATCTCTATCAAGAACATCAACAAGTGGTATGGCGACTTCCAGGTGCTGACCGATTGCAGCACCGAGGTTAAAAAAGGCGAAGTGATCGTGGTGTGCGGGCCATCCGGCTCGGGCAAATCCACCCTGATCAAGTGCGTCAACGCACTGGAACCGTTCCAGAAGGGCGACATCGTGGTCGACGGCACCTCCATCGCCGACCCGAAGACCAACCTGCCAAAACTGCGTTCGCGCGTAGGCATGGTGTTCCAGCACTTCGAGCTGTTCCCGCACCTGACCATCACCGAAAACCTGACCATCGCGCAGATCAAGGTGCTGGGCCGCAGCAAGGAAGAGGCCACCAAGAAGGGCCTGCAACTGCTCGACCGCGTGGGCTTGTCGGCACACGCCCACAAGCACCCTGGCCAACTCTCCGGCGGCCAGCAACAACGTGTGGCGATTGCCCGCGCCCTGGCCATGGACCCGATCGTCATGCTGTTCGACGAACCGACCTCGGCGCTGGACCCGGAAATGGTCAACGAAGTGCTCGACGTGATGGTGCAACTGGCCCACGAAGGCATGACCATGATGTGCGTGACCCACGAAATGGGCTTTGCGCGCAAAGTGGCCGACCGCGTGATCTTCATGGACGCCGGCAAGATCATCGAAGACTGCCCGAAAGAAGAGTTCTTCGGCGACATCAGCGCCCGCTCCGAGCGTGCGCAGCACTTCCTCGAGAAAATCCTGCAGCACTAAAAGCAACACCGTTCGTCCTGTAGGAGCCGGGCTTGTGTGGGAGCTGGCTTGCCTGCGATGGCATCGCCTCGGTGCAACTGTTACACCGAGGCGCCTGCATCGCCGGCAAGCCCGGCTCCCACACAAGCCCGCTCTTACACTGGCGAGAAGTAGCTGACCCAAGGCATCTGTGATGAAATGCGACCCCAATCAATATCGCGCCGCGCCGCCATCACTTGCCGTGAAGCCTCGTCTGATACGCCAACTGTTCCTGCCGCCGTTGATCATCGCCCTGATGGTCGGCCTGGGTTATATCGGCTTCTGGGTCAGTGACTACTACGGCATCCGCACCCTCAGCGACAATGGCGAACGCCAGTTGGAGCTGCACGCCCGCACCGTCGAAAGCGAACTGAGCAAGTACACCTACCTGCCCAGCCTGCTGGAGCTGGAGTCCAGTGTTTCCCAACTGCTCGCCGACCCGAACCAGGAAACCCGCAAGACGGTCAACGACTACCTCGAAGGCCTGAACCGCCGCAGTCGCAGCCGCGCCATCTATGTAATGGACACCACCGGCCGTGTGCTGGCCACCAGTAACTGGCGCGATGCCGACAGTTACCAAGGTGAGGACCTGTCCTTTCGCGCCTATTTCCAGAATGCTGTACGCGGCCAGCCCGGTCGTTTCTACGGCATCGGCAGCACCAACGGCGAACCCGGCTATTACCTGGCCCACGGCCTGGAAGAGCACGGCAAGATCATCGGCGTCGCCGTGGTCAAGGTGCGCCTCGAAGCCCTTGAAGAGCGCTGGCAACGTGCGCGCCTCGAAGCTTTCGTGAGCGATGAGAACGGCATCATTATTCTTTCCAGCGACCCCGCGCGTCGCCTCAAAGCTGTACGCCCGCTGAGCGATGACACCAAGGACCGCCTGGCCCACAGCCTGCAATATTACTGGGCGACGCTCAATGAACTGCAACCCCTGGCCCGTGAGCGCCTGAACGAAGGCACCGAGAAACTGACCTTCCCGGCCAACACCGAAGTGGTCAACGACCAGCACGCCGTCAGCTACCTGGCGCAAACCCGCCCGCTGAACGACACGCCGTGGAACTTCACCCTGCTCACCCCGCTCAACGACCTGCGCCGCGCCGCGATCAACCAGGGCATCCTGGTGGCCGTCGCCTTTGGCCTGGTCGCCTTCCTGCTGATCGCCTGGAACGAACGGCGCAAGGTCATCGCCACCCGCCTCGCCGCACGGGAAGCCTTGCAGGAAGCCAACAGCCAGCTTGAGCGTCGGATTGCCGAACGCACCGCCGACCTGCGCGCCAGCAACGAACGGCTCAAGGGCCAGATTCGCGAACGACGCCAGGCCGAAGAAACCCTGCGCCACGCCCAGGACGAACTGGTGCAGGCCGGCAAACTCGCGGCCATCGGCCAGATGTCCACCAGCATCGCCCATGAACTGAATCAGCCGCTGGCAGCGCTGCGCACGCTGTCGGGCAACACCGTACGCTTCCTTGAGCGCGGCGCCCTGGACACTGCCAGCACCAACCTCAAGACCATCAACGAACTGATCGACCGCATGGGCCGCATCACCGCGAGCCTGCGCTCCTTTGCCCGGCGCGGTGACGACCAGGGCGAAGCCAGCCTCGGCAAGGCCGTGGACGCCGCGTTCCAGGTGCTCGGCGCGCGCCTGGACAGCCTGCCGTTGACCGTGCACCGTGACTTTGCCAACGCCCAATTGCAGATCGACCAGACCCGCCTGGAGCAGATCCTGGTCAACCTGATCGGTAACGCGCTCGATGCGATGCAGGCCCAAGCAGTGCCGCAACTGTGGCTGGAAGGCCAGAACGGCGATGGCAAATACCGCCTGTTGGTGCGTGATAATGGCCACGGCATCGACCCCGAGGCGCGCAAGCATTTGTTCGAACCCTTTTTTACCACCAAGCCCGGCGAACAAGGCCTGGGCTTGGGCCTGACCCTTTCCGCAAGCCTCGCGGCCGCCACAGGCGGTAGCCTTGCCGTGGAACATCCGGCCAATGGTGGTACCGCCTTTGTCCTGAACCTGCCATTGGTGGGCGCTCAACGAGCTGAGTCGACATGAATACACAAGCCCAAGACCTTACCGTCCTGATCGTCGAAGACGACCCCCATGTACTGCTCGGTTGCCAGCAAGCATTGGCGCTCGAAGACATCACTAGCGTCGGCGTGGGCAGCGCCGAAGAAGCGCTCAAGCGCATCGGCGAAAACTTTGCCGGCATCGTCATCAGCGATATCCGCCTGCCGGGCATCGATGGCCTGGAACTGCTGACCCGCCTCAAGGCCCTGGATAAAAGCCTGCCGGTGGTGTTGATCACCGGGCATGGCGATATCTCCATGGCGGTGGGCGCCATGCGTAACGGCGCCTACGACTTCATGGAGAAACCCTTCTCGCCCGAACGCCTGGTGGACGTGGCACGCCGCGCCCTGGAACAACGCGGGCTGGCGCGGGAAGTCTGGTCGCTACGCCGGCAACTGGCCGAACGCGACTCGCTGGAAGGCCGCATCATCGGCCGCTCGCCGGCCATGCAAAACCTGCGCGAACTGATTGCCAATGTCGCCGATACCTCGGCCAACGTGCTGATCGAAGGCGAGACCGGCACCGGCAAGGAACTGGTCGCGCGCTGCCTGCATGATTTCAGCCGGCGCCATACCCACCAGTTCGTCGCCCTCAACTGCGGTGGCCTGCCGGAAAACCTGTTTGAAAGCGAGATTTTCGGCCACGAGGCCAACGCCTTCACCGGCGCCGGCAAACGTCGCATCGGCAAGATCGAGCATGCCCATCAAGGCACGCTGTTCCTCGATGAAGTAGAGAGCATGCCGATCAACCTGCAGATCAAATTGCTGCGGGTGCTGCAAGAACGTACGTTGGAACGCCTGGGTTCGAACCAGAGCGTGGCGGTGGATTGCCGGGTAATCGCTGCCACCAAGTCCGACCTCGACGAGTTGAGCCGCGCCAGCCAGTTCCGCAGCGACCTGTACTACCGCCTCAACGTCGTCACCCTGGAACTGCCGCCTTTGCGCGAACGGCGCGAAGACATCCTGCAACTGTTCGAACACTTCCTGCAGCAATCGTCGCTACGCTTCGACCGGGCGGTGCCGGAGCTGGACAACCAGACCCTATCCAGCCTGATGAGCCACGACTGGCCAGGCAACGTGCGTGAGCTGCGCAACGTCGCCGAACGTTTCGCCCTCGGCCTGCCCGCCTTCAAGAAAAGCGGCGCCGGCAGCGGCAACCAAGGGGTTGCCTTTACCGAGGCGGTGGAAGCCTTTGAGCGCAACCTACTCAACGATGCCCTGCAACGCAGCGGCGGGAACCTGACCCAGGCCAGCCAGGAACTGGGGATGGCCAAGACCACCCTGTTCGACAAGGTCAAGAAATACGGGTTGAGTCACTGATGGATCTGTTCCTGAAGGCTGCACTTGGCGCCGCAGTGGTGCTGATCCTGGCGGCGCTGGCCAAGACCAGAAACTATTACATCGCAGGCTTGGTGCCGCTGTTTCCCACTTTTGCGCTGATCGCCCATTACATCGTCGGCAAAGGCCGAACGGTTGCGGACTTGAAGACCACGATCCTGTTCGGGATGTGGTCGATCATTCCGTACTTTGTGTATTTGGCGACGCTGTATGTGATGGTCGATCGGCTGCGGTTGGAGGCATCGCTGGCAGTCGCCGCCGTGGCCTGGTTGATGGCCGCGACGGTGTTGGTCAGCGTGTGGGTACGCCTGCACACCTGACGCAACACGGCAGATCGTTCCCACGCTCCCGCGTGGGAATGCAGCCAAGGACGCTCCGCGTCCACACGCGTGACGCAGAGCGTCACCAGAGGCACTCCCACGTGGAGCGTGGGAGCGATCATGAGTTACCACACTCAGATCAGCGCACGATCTTGTCGACCTGAATCCCCAGCTTCTTCAGGCGATACCAGAAGCTCCTTTCGGAAATCCCGATCCGCTGCGCCGCCGCGGCCTGCACCCCATTGCTCTCCTGCAGCGCCGCAAGAATATAGGCTTTCTCCACTTCGGCCAGCGCCGCATCCAGATCCCGCGGCACGCCTGGGCCGTCGCTGAGGATCGCGGTCACATCACCCTCGCTCGGTGTGGAAGCAAACAAATACCCGGGCAAATCAATATCCTCGATCACCGATGAAGCCGCCACGATGGTTGCGCGCTCCACGCAGTTTTGCAGCTCGCGGATATTGCCCGGCCAGTGATACGCAGCCATGGCCTGCAACGCCTCGGGGCTGAAACCGGTGATACGTTTGCCAGTGGTGGCGCTCAAAGTGTGAGCGAAGTGGCGCGCCAGGGGCGCGATGTCTTCCACGCGTTCGCGCAACGACGGCAACGGAATCGGAAAGACATTGAGGCGGTAATACAGGTCTTCGCGAAACTCCTTGGCCGCCACCGCATCCAGCAGGTTCTTGTTGGTGGCGGCAATTACTCGTACATCCACCTTGCGCTCGCGGGGGTCGCCTACCGGCTCGATAACCCTCTCCTGCAAGGCGCGCAGAATCTTGGCCTGCAACGCCAAGGGCATATCACCGACTTCATCCAGAAACAGCGTGCCCTTGTCGGCCTGCATGAAGCGCCCTACCCGGTCAGCCACGGCGCCGGTGAACGCGCCTTTGCGATGGCCGAACATTTCGCTTTCCAACAAGCCTTCAGGAATGGCTGCGCAATTGACCGCCACGAAGGGTTGGTCGGCACGGCTGCCATGCTTGTGGATGGCGCGGGCGACCATTTCCTTGCCAGTGCCGCTTTCGCCGGTCAGCAGGATAGTAGCGTTGCTGTCACGCACCGAATCCACCGCCTGGAGCACTTGGCGAAACGCCGGACTGTCGCCCACCAGGCTGTCGAACTGAGCATGCTCGTCCAGCTCGGCGCGCATGCGCGCGTTGTCGCGCATGATGTCGCGAAATTGCAGGGCCTTGGCCACGGTGATGTCCAGCTCGTCGATGTCGAACGGCTTGGCAATGTAGTCATAGGCACCGTTACGCATCGACTGCACGGCGTTTTTCACCGTGCTGTAGGCCGTCATCACGATTACCGGCAAAGTCGGATAACGCACCTTGATCTCGGCCAGCAACGCCGGCCCGTCCATGCCCGGCATGCGCCAGTCGCTGATGACCAGGTCGATGTCCTCCTCCCCCAGCACCTTGAGCGCATGCAGGCCATTGCCCGCGCTGAACACCTGGATGCCGTTCTGGCTCAAGGCCTGGGTCAGCAGATCACAGAGCTTGGGCTCGTCGTCGACCACCAATACGTTATGCGTCATGCCCGTCCTCATCTTCACCGTCGTCTTCACCGTCAGCCGGAATGTACAGGCTGAAGGTCGCGCCGGCATCTTTCTCACTGGCGCATTCGATGCTGCCGTCGTGACTTTCCATGATCGAATAGACTTTGGCCAGGCCCAGGCCTGTGCCCGAGGCCTTGGTGGTGACGAATGGCGTGAAGATGCGCTCCACCATGTCCGCCGGGATGCCTTCGCCGGTATCGGCGATGCTGATCACAGTGTTGTCGCCCACGCTGCGAATGCCCAGGGTCAGGCGCCCGCCGTCGGGCATCGCGTCGACGGCGTTGAGAATCAGGTTGAGACAGGCCTGTTTGAGCTGCTTGGCATCGGCGTAGATCGTCGCGCCAGGCGCTTGGTCGTCGATCTGCGCGTCAATGCGATGGCTACTCAGCTCCGGGCCGCAGAAACCGAGGATTTCTTCCACCAGGGCGCGTGCCGGTTGCTGCACGCGTATCGGCGGGTTGGGCTTGGCGAAATCGAGGAACTCGGTAATCAGCTCGTTGATGCGGCTGACTTCGCTGATGACATATTCCAGGTGACGCTTGTCGGTTTCCGCCAGGTCAGCGCGCCGATGCAACAGTTGGGTGGCGGTCTTGATGATGCCCAGTGGGTTGCGAATTTCGTGAGCCAGGCCCATGGCGACTTCACCCAGGGCATGCAAGCGGTCACGCCGACGCAGTTGGGCTTCCAGGTGATGCAACTCGCCCAGGCGTTCGGTCATGTGGTTGAAGGTGCTGCTCAATTGCGCCAGTTCGTCACCGCCACTGACCACCACACGGTGCGCATAACTGCCCGAGATCACCGCATCCACGCCTTGGGACAAATCGCGCAGGGGCTTGGTCAGGCGCCGCGACACCAACAACCCGGCCGCCAGCGACAGCGCCGAGCTGACCAGGAAGATCAGCACGAACAAGTTGCTCTGGTTCACCAACCCCACCAGGCTGGTATGGCGTAGCAGGCCGCTGAAGATCACGCCTTGCAACTCGCCGGCATCATTGAAAATCGGCCAATACAAACCGCTGTACTGGTTAGTGAACTGCTCGCTGGGCTGCTTGGTGCTGCGCAGGTAGGCCTCGACATTCTTGGGGATGCGTGAGGGGTGATTGGCGAAGCGCTGGGTGGAAAATATTTCGGAAAAACCGGCAGGGTTGGCCAAATACAGACGCAGGTCGAGGGAATGCACATCGGCCACGCTGGTGAGGAAACTGCTGTCCAGGTAAGTGGCGACCAGCAACAGGTAATCAACGCCGTCACGGCTGGTTTCGAAGGTGGACACCACCAGGCCCGTGCTCACGCCGGCGACTTGCACGGTTTGCAGCACCGCGTTGCTGGTGAGGTTGATCTGCCTGACGATGTCATCGGCGGCCGTGCTGAACATCACTTTACGGTCGCTGGTGCGGATCAGCGCGACCACGTCGATATCGGTGGCATCGGCAATGTCGGCGGTGAGCCGGTCATGCTTCTCGGCATTTTTGGACGACGGCGGGCTGGTATAGCGCAGGAACAGCTTGGCCATGCGCGCGTTGTCGTGAAGGATGTCGCCGATTTCGTCCTTGACGATCTTGGTCGACTCTTGCAGCCAGATACGCACGTTGCTGTCGAAAATCTGCGACAGCGTGGTGGCAGCCAGCTCAGCCGCGATCATGGTGGGAATCACGCTGACCAGCCAGAACGCCAGCACCAGCTTGCGCTGGACGCTCCAACGCGAGATGGCAAAGGGGCGGGCTTTCTGGCGGGTCTTGGTAATCATCAGGTTTCGCTTATCGCAGCAGCCATGGCAGGGTCGGAACGATCCGGTCGAATAAACAGTTTTACAAGCTTGAGCAGGCCGTTGACCAGCCGGTTACGGTGGCGGAAGAACAGGCTGTTGCCCTCGAACTCGCACCCCAGGCGCAGTTTACTGGCATACCCGGCCTGGCCGCACTCGTACACCGGAATACGGTGTTCAATACAATAGTCGACATTGGTCAACCAACTGCGGAAGTACAGGTTGTACTCGCGGCTGAACTCAAGGTCATGGCCAAAGAACTTGTCCACCAGCCGATGCTCATCCAGCAGGATAAGGTTGAACGCCACCAGGCGCTCGTCCACCCAGTACAGAACACAGACCGCCCGCTCGTGCAGGTGTTCGAGCACGCCCGTGAAGTAACCGGCGGGCAGGCGTTCGAACTGCAAGTCTGCGCGCGCGAGCGTGGCTTCATACAGGCGCATGACCTCGGGCAGCACGTCATCGATATTACGCCGCCACTCGACCCGCGGCCCTGGTGCGCGCAGTTTGCGGCGCAGGTCCTTGCGCGTGGATTTGCCCAGCGAACCCAGGTAGGCATCCACCGAGCCATAAGGCAGCGGCAACACCCCCGTGGGCAAGCTGGGCATGCTTTGAAAACCTGCGGCAAGGCAGCTCTGGGTCCAATGCGGGTCGTTGGTGGGCGCATCCTTGACCGCCAGCAAGCCGATACCGAGCGCGTCGGCATCGCTGCGCGCAGCCTCCAGTAACTGCTGCAACAGCAACGGGCGCCGGGATTCGGGCACATGGCTCGCGACACCGGCATCACAGCGTTCAGCCACCGGCGAACCGATGGCGTACAACGCCAATTGCAAAACGCCAGGCCACAGCTGCTCCAGGCGCTCGGTCAAGCGCTTGCCGGCCCCCGACACCGTGGTGTCGAGGCGATAATGGGTGACGAACGCGGCAGCCACGGCCACCAGCGTTTGATCCTCGAAGACCGCGAGGTAACGCCACTGAAAGTCATCGATCGCGGCGTTTTCCACGGCCAGGTAATAGTCCCAATCCTCCAGGGCACCGGGAAAACAGTCGTTCCAGGCATCGCGCTGGATAGCCCGGATGGTCGGGAAGGCTTGGGTGGTTATCACAGTTTTTCCTTATCAACGCCGTTCTACTGTAGGAGCGAGCTTGCTGTGGCGAGGGAGCTTGCTCCCGCTCGACTGCGCAGCAGTCGCAGGCTTTTGGGGGTGCTTCGCACCCCAGCGCAAGCAAGCTTGCTCGCCACAGCAAGCTCGCTCCTACAAGTAAACTAATCACGCCACACGATTGAGTTGCACTGCGTGCTGCTCGACAAACCTGGCACTCAACTCGATCACCCGCCGGTACTGCAAATCGACCGTGATCATGTGGTAGCAGTTGTCCAACAGGATCTTGGTCACCGGCCCGCCGAGGTGGCGCTCCACGTAATCGGCGTTCCAGCGGCTGGTGATGTCGTCCTCGATGGAGTGCAGCACCAGCGCCGGCACCTTGATCTGGGGCATGCGCTTCTTGACCACCGCGTTCATGCGGTGCAGCTCGCGCACGGTGATGCCTTCCATGGTCAGCAACCCCGCCTCGCTGCTCTCGCCTTCCTTCATCTGCCGCTCGACGATGGCCCGCAGGCGCTCGTTCTTGATGCCGTAGGGCGGCTTCTCTTCGAAGCTGCAAATGTGTACGCCGAACGGAATCTTCATCAGCAAGGGCGTGAGAAACGCCAGTTTGTTGATGCTCCAACCGTCGTACTTCAAGGTGGTGGAATACATCAGCAACCCGGCGACTTGCCCAGGATGTTCGGACGCCACATACATCGACATCACCGCGCCCATGGACAAGCCACCGACAAACACCTGCCCGTGGCGTTGCTTGACCTGTACGAAGGTCTTGCGCACGCCTTCGTACCAGTCCTGCCAGCCAGTGGCCTGCAAGTCGCTGTTGTCGCCGCAGTGCCCCGCCAGTGTGGGCACATACACCGTGCAGTTACCCACCTTGGCCAGGCCCTTCGCGACCTGGCGCAACTCGGTCGGCGTGCCGGTCAGGCCGTGGATCAACAGGATCCCGACCGGACCTTCACCGAGAACGAAACCGGCAGTGCCTTCACCGAGGTCGATCCCTTGAGCATTCACCGCTTGGTCGCTCGCACCAGCAGTTGCTCGAGCAACTTCAGGCCCAGATCGATTTCCGGGTAGCTGATTTCCAGGGACGGCGCCAGGGTGATCACGTTCTTGTAGTAACCGCCTACGTCGAGGATCAGCCCGAGTTTCTGGCCGTCTACCAGCATGTCGCCTTTCATGCCTTCTTCGACCATGTAGTCCAGGGTCGCCTTGTCCGGGGTGAAGCCATCCGGGCCGCAGATTTCGCAGCGCAACGCCAGGCCCAGGCCGTCCACATCGCCGATGATCGGGAAGCGTTTTTGCAAGTCTTGCAGGCCTTCCAGGAAGTATTTGCCCTTGGCCATGACCATGGCGCCGTAGTCGACTTCGCTGGTCATCTTGAACATTTCCAGGCCGACGGCGGTGCCCAGCGGGTTGGAGGCGAAGGTGGAGTGAGTCGAACCTGGCGGGAACACCTTCGGGTTGATCAACTCTTCACGGGCCCAGATACCGCCCAACGGGTTGAGGCCATTGGTCAGCGCCTTGCCGAACACGATCACGTCCGGCTGCACGTCGAAGTGCTCGATCGACCAGAGTTTACCGGTGCGGTAGAAGCCCATCTGGATTTCATCGGACACCATCAGGATGCCGTGCTGATCCAGGACGTGTTTGAGTTCGCGGTAGAAGTTCATCGGCGGGATCACGTAGCCGCCAGTGCCCTGGATCGGCTCGACGTAGAAGGCTGCGTATTCGCACTGGTTGGTCTTAGGGTCCCAGACGCCGTTGTATTCGGTCTCGAACAGGCGAGCAAACTGCTGCACGCAATGGCTGCCGTACTCTTCCTTGGTCATGCCCTTCGGGCCACGGAAGTGGTAAGGAAAGGGAATGAAGTTGGCGCGCTCGCCAAAGTGGCCGTAGCGACGACGATAGCGGAAGCTGGAGGTGATCGACGAGGCGCCGAGGGTGCGGCCGTGGTAACCGCCTTCGAAGGCGAACATCAGGCTTTTGCCGTTGCTGGCGTTGCGCACCACTTTCAGGGAGTCTTCGATCGACTGCGAGCCGCCGACGTTGAAGTGCACACGGCCGTCGAGGCCGAACTTGTTCTTGGCATCGACCGCGATCATTTCCGACAGCTCGATCTTGCCTTTGTGCAGGTACTGGCTGGCGATTTGCGGCAGCGTGTCGATCTGCTTTTTCAGCGCGTTGTTCAAGCGTGGGTTGGCATAGCCGAAGTTGACGGCCGAGTACCACATTTGCAGGTCGAGGTAGGCCTGGTCTTCGGTGTCCCACACATAAGAGCCTTCGCAGCGGCTGAAAATACGCGGCGGCTCGATGTAGTGAACGGTGTCGCCGTAGGAGCAGTACTTGGCTTCTTTATCCAGGAGAACCTGGTCTTCGGCGGTAGCGATACGGATATCAGACATGATGGAAGAGTTCCTGATTGTCAGAAGAGGTGTTGAAGGTGGTGGCGTTGGCGGCGAGGCCTTGTGGCAGCTTGGCCAGCAACGCCGGCACTTGCGCAAAGGTGTCGAAGCGCGCATGAGGGATCTGGTGGGCGACGCAGTAGTCGGCGAGGCTGCCCTTGGCGAACACGAAGTCGGCGGTGGAGGCCACGCACATGTCGGACTTGCCGTCGCCGATCACCAGCACGCGCTTGTTGCGCGGCGTGGATTTGCACTTGCAGTTGCCGGCAGCAGCGCGACAGGCATCGCTGGCATACGGGAAGTCGATGCGCCAGCTGTCCTGGTCAACCTGGCGCAGGCGGTTGGCGAGGATCGGCAGCAGGGTCACGTAGTTGCGCGAAAGGATGCGGGCAATGCCCTGCTCGATGCCGTCGCTGACCACTTCGATGGAAGCACCCAGGCCCATGACGTGATCGACGAAATCCGGGAAGTCCGGGTCGATCTCGACACTGTCAAAGTACGCCAGCAGTTCAGCCGGGGTGGCCTTGATCAGCGCCAGTTGGCGGCTCAGGCATTCGCGTGAACCGATATGCCCATCCAGCCATTCCTGCTCAATGGTTTCCCACTCGGGGCCGGCGAAGCGTTGGAGGACGTTGTCGATGACATCCGTGGGAGTAATGGTCCCGTCGAAGTCACACACGATATGCCAGTTGATCATCTGCCTTTCCTTTAGGTAAAGGGCCTTGGAGGAGCGCGCTGTATGCGCTTGCCAAGGGATAGAGCAGGGACTGTGCCAACTGGCGAAAACCCCGCAGGGCTGGGGGTTAGGGCGAAATGCGCGGTGATAGGTGTCGCGGGAGCTACAATTTTTGTAGCTTGCTACAAACAACATGAGTGCTTGCGCAGGCGCGTCGGTTTGCGCGTTCATGCGCGCCTGCCCACCTTCAGGAAACGTCCCCATGTCCAAGCTCGCTGCTGCTGTATTCACCGGTTTACTTGGAGGGTGGGGCCTTTGCAGCGCCGCGTGGGCAGAAGGCATCACGGGCGACGTGGGCGCGGGCCTCAGCTATCAGCCCCACGACCCCAGCGGCAGCCGCTACGAAACCCGGCCTGTGCCTTACCTGGACCTGGATTGGGGTGACGTCAGCCTGAGTACCGATGACGGCCTCACCTGGAGCGCCCTGGATACCCACGGCCTTACCGCGGGCCCCTATATCAACTACCTGCCGGGGCGTACTTCCAACGGCGAGTTGCAGGGCCTGCGCAACGTGTCGGACATGGCCGAGGTGGGCGGCTTCGTCCAATACGCCCCGGCCGATTTCTGGCGGGTCTACGCGCAATTGGGCCAGGCCGTGGGCGGCGGGCATTCCCAGAGCGGCGCCCTGGGTAAAATCGGCGGAGAACTGGGTTACCCCGTGGGTGGCGGGATTATCGGCAGCAATAGCCTGGTTGCGCATTTTGCCGATGCGCGCCAGACCAATACCTTCTTCGGCGTGGACAACAACGAAGCTGTCGCTTCAGGCTTGCGGCCCTATAAAGCGAGCGGGGGCTTCCAGAACGTGACGCTGAGCCAAAGCTTCGCCTTCCCCCTGGCGCCCCATTGGTCGCTGCTGACCAGCGCCAGCTGGGTACACTTGGTGGGGTCGGCGGCCAAGAGCAGCATCGTCAAGGAGGCTGGCCATGTGAATCAGGGCCAGGTGCAGACGGCGATCAGTTACACCTTTGACTGAATCACCTGGGAGCAAAATGTGGGAGCGGGCTTGCTCGCGAAAGCAGTGTGTCAGTCACCCGATACTTCACTGATCCACCGCATTCGCGAGCACGCCCGCTCCCACAATGGGCCTGTGTTTCATAGCTCTATCTTCAGTGTTCCTCGCCCTCAGCCAACAGTGCGATACCACCGATAATTACCACCACGCCCACCCAATGCAACGCGCTGATGTGCTCCCCCAACCCCAGCCAAGAGCCCAGCAGCACCGCCACAAACACCAGCGAACTCAGCGGAAACGCCAGGGACAAACTGCTACGCCGCAGGATCAGCATCCACACAAAAAACGCACCCAGATAGCTGGCAATCGCCGCCAGAATCCCCGGGTTGCGCGCCACGTCCGCCAGCCATTGCCAACTGAAGTCCATCGGCCCCAACTGATCGCCGGCCACCTTGGTGAACAACTGCCCGGCGCTTTCGGTGGCGATCAGCAGTGCCCATAGCACCAGGGTGCCAACACGCCCGTGCAGCCAGCCGGTATTGATTGTTTGCGTTGTCATGCCTGATTCCCCGCGATCGCTACCAACATCACACCTAAAGTAATCACCAGCGTGCCCAGCCAACGACGCCGACTGACGGTCTCCTTGAGCACCACCCTGCCTGCCAGTACCACCAGGCAATAGGCCAACGCCGCCAGCGGAAACAGCAGACTCAAGGGCGCACGGGACAGCGCTTCGAGCCACACAAAAAACTCAATCACGTAGGCGCCGACGCCGGCCCACAACAGCGGCGCATTGAACACCTGGCCCCAGAACGCACGCAGGCGAAAACCGCCATCGAGTTGCGGCAAACGGTCCACGCCCAATTTGAAACACAGCTGGCCAATCACATCGAGGACGATGGAAAACGCCAGTAACAACACCACGGTCAGGGTCACGGGAACAGTTCCTCAAACAGGTTGATCAAGGCTTCATTGGTTGCCGCATTACGCTGCAAGTCTTGCGGGCTCCAGCGCTCCGGTGGCGGCTGGTCGGACTTGGCTTCCCAGCGCTTGAACGCGTTGCTGAATGCCGGCGTAGCGAACTCACCGCAGACGTCGATGCCAATGATGCGTTTACCCGCCGCCAACGCCCGCAGGGCCTGGAGCAAATGGGTCAGGCGCATGCCGCCCTGGTCCCAGTTGGTGGCGGCGTCTTCACTGGCGAGCACATCTTTGTCGATGGTGATCCAGATCGCCTCGGTGGGCAGGCTGGCAATCATCTGGTCGAGGAAGGCGCCCCAATCCAGGTCCGCCAGGTTGCGCCAGTGCAGGAGGTTTTCCTGTTGCTGGTGGCCGGCGCCGTCCCCCACCCTGCCCCAGACCTTGGACGGCGGATGCTGCCAGGGAAACAGCTGCAAACGCCCGCGCTTGAGGGCGCCAAGGTTGCCGCCGCGCAGTTGCGGGTTATGCAGGTCATCGCTGCACGGGCCGAGGGTGACGATGCGTTGGATCGCTGGCATCTTCAGCGCCCGGTTGACCCACGAACCACAGTGCCGCTTGGGCGCAAAGCGCACCCAGTCTGGGTGGTTGTCAAAGTGAATCAGGCTGACGGGCTCTTTGAGGTCGGCCAAAAACGCTGGCGTAAGGTGGTGATAATCGCCGGAGCCGACAAACAGGATTTCCGGGCGCGCGTCACGGGGCCGTGGCCGTTGGGCCAGGCGCTCGACGAAACGCTTCCAGGTTTTTTCGGTGGACCACAAACGCAATTTCGGGCCCAGGTCCAGCAGGTCCAGGCGCGTGGCCCGACCGCTGGCCAACCGCCGGGCAATCGGTGCCTGGCCGGTGAGGCTGTGGTCAAGGTCAAGAATATTCAAGGTAAGTTTCACCCCTAATGGCAGTGCCCAACCGCAGGCCGGTTGGGCTTTAGGGGGGTAATGCAAGGGATGGGCCAGCGCTTCTCTTAATGCCGACACAGATCAAATGTGGGAGCTGGCTTGCCTGCGATGGCCTCTACACAACTTTGTGGGTTGTAACAGCAGACGCTAACCACGATGCGAAGCGAGTCGCTCTTATCTGCTCTTGATCTGCTTTTGATCTTGATCTCAGGCGCCCCGTTAAACCACGCTGGCCGAACGCAGGCTTGAATTCGTGGGTAACCCGGCAGGACGCCGGGTTAGCCGCCCCGCGCCATGGATGGCGCGTGGCGGCGGCCCACGGATTCAAGCCTGTGTTCGGGCACACCGAGCCCAAGCGAGGTGCCGAGTGGTGGGGCAAGAGCCCTTTGGTTACTTTGGGGCTCTTTTCCAAAGTGACCCGCCGTCAGGGCGGAACCCTAAGTGGCCGTTACCGCAGCAATGGATATGTACACGGTCCAACTGTGTCGCCTGCCAGGCCGCCTTCGCGAGCAAGCCCGCTCCCACAGTTTGATCGCGGGGTGACAGGTAGATAGGCGTTGGCTAGTAGGCCGTCTTCGCAGGCAAGCCAGCTCCCACATTTGGATCGTGGTGTGTCAGTTAGATCAGCGCCGGCTGTCAGTCCGTCACGGGAGCAAGCTCCCTCGCCACAGGTCCAGCGTCACACCAAAGCTGTGTAGATACCTATGCTGCGATGGCGGTGTTTCAGCCAACTCATTTGCAACTGACAGCCAGCTCCCACATTTTGCTGCATGCTCGGCCTCAGGATTTCGATTCGTTGATGATCTGGCGAATCGCGCCGACGAAGGCTTCCGCCGGTTGCCCACCGCTCACCGCATATTGGTCATTGAAGACAATGGTCGGCACCGAACTCACCCCACGAGAAACCCACAGCTGTTCCTGCTCGCGGACTTCGGCGGCGTATTCATCGCTGGCAAGAATCTCGGCGGCGCGCGCAATGTCCAGCCCTACGCTCTCGGCGATGATCGCCAGGGTCGCGTGGTCGGAAGGGTCCTGGCCATCGCTGAAATACGCCTTGAACAGCGCTTCCTTGAGGTTGTATTGCAAACCTTCCAACCCGGCCCAATGCAACAGGCGGTGCGCGTCGAAGGTGTTGTAGATACGGCTCTGGCCGTCGGTGCGGAACGCAAAGCCCAATGCGGCGCCCATGTCGCGGATACGCGCACGATTAGCCTGGGACTCTTCAGCCGTGGAGCCGTATTTTTCAGTGATGTGCTCGACGATGTTCTGACCGATGGCGGGCATGTTCGGGTTCAGTTCGAACGGCTGGAAATGAATCTCGGCCTGCACTTCGCTGCCGAGCTGGTCGAGGGCTTCGGTCAGGCCGCGCAGGCCGATGATGCACCAGGGGCAGGATACGTCGCTGACGAAATCGATTTTCAGGGGAGTACTCATGGTGGGCAACCTCGCGTGCAGTCATGCGTATACATAAAGGTTGCACGATACACCACCTTCACAGCACCTTCGAAGGCTCGCTCAAATCGATCTGCGCCCAGTGCGCGGCATCCTGGCGATGGGCTTGCAGGTAGGGCAACACCGCCGCCAGCAAGGGCGCCTTGAACGCTTCCTGAAAACGGTGGGCCAGGCCGGGAATCAATTTCAACTGGCTGCCCTGGATATGCGCGGCCAGGTGCACGCCGTGCATCACCGGCAGCAAAGGGTCGGCGGTGCCGTGGACGACCAACGCAGGCACGCGCAGTTGGTTGAGCAAGGGCACACGGCTTGGCTCGGCCAGGATTGCCATGATCTGGCGCTTCACGCCTTCGGGGTTGAAGGCGCGGTCATAGGACAGCGCCGCCTGGTGCAGCAACGCCTGGCGATCGTCCTTGATATCCGGGCTGCCCAACGCCGCGAGCAAATCCGCCTGTTGCTCCAGCGCCACCTCACGATTGGGCGCGCTGCGCCGCGAGAGCAATTGCACCAGCGCCGCGTTCGGCGCGGGCAAGCCCTCGGCGCCGGAGCTGGTCATGATCAGGGTCAGGCTTTCCACGCGCTGTGGCGCCATGGCCGCCAGGTGTTGAGCGATCATGCCGCCCATGCTCGCGCCGAGTACGTGAAATTGCTGCACCTGCAGCGCGTCCATCAAGCCCAGGGCGTCGTCGGCCATGTCGGTCAACGTATAAGGCGCAGCCACCGGCAAGCCGAGCTTGTAGCGCAGCACTTCGAAGGTCAGGTTGGCGCTCGCCGGCGCCTGCCGCCAGGTGGACAGGCCGACGTCGCGGTTGTCGTAGCGAATCACCCGAAAGCCTTGTTCGCACAGGGCCACCACCACTTCGTCCGGCCAGTGAATCAACTGCCCGCCCAGGCCCATTACCAGCAGCAACGCAGGGTCGGACGCACGGCCGATACTTTGATAGGCGATGCTCACCTGAGCCAGGTCGACCGTTTGGGTCGGGACATTGACATCACATCGAGACGCCGCAAAAGACGGCAGGCCGAACAGTAGAGCGGCCACTAAAAACAACGCACGCATGAAAAACACCAAAACGCAGAACCCCAGTAGAGCGCGAGTCTGATGAAGTTTGTTCAAGCGCGCTGCCACAGTTCGATGACAGTTTGATGAAGAGCGCCCAGTGGTCATGGTCGACACGCCCCACAACATGAGACAAAATCAAGCATTCCGTATTCGTCGCAAATTTTCTTCATGGAGCGCCTGTGCTCGAAATCCGTCACTTGAAAACCCTGCACGCCTTGCGCGAAGCCGACAGCCTGGTGGAAGCCGCCGAACGCCTGCACCTGACCCAGTCCGCCCTCTCCCATCAGTTCAAGGAACTGGAAGAGCGCCTGGGCATGCCACTGTTCGTGCGCAAGACCAAACCGGTGCGCTTCACCAGCGCCGGCCTGCGCCTGCTGCAATTGGCCGACGCCACCCTGCCGTTGTTGCGCGGTGCCGAGCGCGATATTGCGCGGCTGGCCGGGGGTACCGCTGGGCGCTTGCACATGGCGATCGAATGCCACAGTTGTTTCCAGTGGCTGATGCCGACCATCGACCAGTTCCGCGATGCCTGGCCGGAAGTCGAGCTGGACCTGGCCTCGGGCTTTGCCTTCGCGCCGCTGCCGGCCCTGGCCCGTGGCGACCTGGACCTGGTGGTGACCTCCGACCCGCTGGAACTGCCGGGTATCACCTACGTGCCGCTGTTCACCTACGAAGCCATGCTGGCGGTGGCCAACCAGCACGCGTTGGCGAACAAGTCCTACATCGTGCCGGAAGACCTGCTGACAGAAACCCTGATCACCTACCCGGTGGAACGTGACCGCCTGGACATCTTCACCCGCTTCCTGGAACCGGCCGACGTTGAACCGACCCAGGTGCGGACTTCGGAGCTGACCGTGATGATGATGCAACTGGTGGCCAGCGGCCGTGGGGTGTGCGGTATGCCCCACTGGGCGCTGCATGAATACAGCTCACGCGGGTATGTGAAAGCCAAGCGGTTGGGCGAGAAAGGTTTATTTGCCACGCTGTATGCCGGAATTCGCGCAGACATGCTGGATGCGCCGTATATGCGCGACTTTTTGCTGACAGCCAAGGACACGTCGTTTTCGACCTTGGATGGAGTTAGCGCGGTTCGCTGAGCTGGAGAGAACCTCATCGAGCCAGCAGATCGGGCTTGTGTGGGAGTCGGGCTTGCCCGCGATGCAGGCAACTCGGATCGCTTGTCACACCACGTAGATGCTGTCGCAGGCAAGCCAGCTCCCACCTTGGGCTTCATTCAACCCGGATTTCGCGCCACATGTGGATCTTGTCGAAGTAATCGACACCTACCCGCACCGCCAATGGCTCGAGACCGTACTGGATGAAGCCGCAGCGTTGGTAAAGTGCCAACGCCGCCTCATTTCCAGCGGTGACGGTCAGCTGGATCAGTTTCAGGCGCGGATGCCGGCGAGCCTCCTCAAGCGCTGCTTGCACCAGTTGCCGCCCCATTCCCTTCTGCTGATAAGCCTCGGTCACGTACATGCCGAACAAGGTCACCTTGTGCCGCGCCTTTTCGCGAGGCTCGTAGGCCAGGCCAACGATGCCGGCCAGTCGCGCCCCATCAAAGCCGCCCAACAGGCAATCCAGCGGGCTGTCGAGACGCTTTTCCCACCAGCTCAATGGCATCGAGGCGCGCTCCGCGACACTGGACGTGAACGCTTGCGGATACGCGCCATAGGCCTCGAGCATCAATGCCCGATAGGCTTGCGCATTGTCGGCGTCCAGCGGGCGAATCATCATGCGGTAGCCAGCGAATCACGATAGAACGGCAGGATCAAATCGCGCGTCAATGGCGCCAGATGCAAGTCACCTTCGCCCATGGGATCGATCCAGCACACCTCTTCAATCTCTGCTGCAGGGGTGACGGCGACGTCGACCTGCACCTTGAACAACTCCGCCTCTACGGTAAAACCCGGTTCGTTGGCCGCGGGTGCCGAGAACTGGCCAAGATAGACGGCTTGGCTCGGATCAACGCGCAGGTTCAGCTCCTCGTGCAACTCACGGACGAGCGCTTCGGCAGGTTGCTCGCCGGCGTCGATTTTGCCGCCCGGTTGCATGAAAGCCAGGGTATCGCGCTTGCGCACAAGCAGGGTTTGACCGTCGCCACGGACCAACAGCGCGGCTGCAATGCGGATAGTCTTGGACATGGAAGGCCCTCTCTGGGATTGAAAAGCGGCCAAGGATCCCACGCGCATTCTGCACACGCAACTCGCGAGTGCAGGGCGATTTTTTCCGACATACATACACCACAGGGTCCAGTTTCGGCCACCCTAAACTCGCAAACTCATATTCAGCAGGGCTCGCTGCACCTCGGTGCGCCGCGCTCTTTTATAAGAGTTTACTGATGCACAATTCATTGCCCACCCTCAAAGAATCATCCACTGACGAACCACAACCGCTGCCGGCCGACAGCACGTCAACCCCTACCGTGCAACCGATGACGCTTGCGGTCGTGCCGCCGGCTTCACTTTCTGCCGAAGAACAACTGGCTTACCTCACCCGTGAACTCGACAAACTCAATGCACAGACCTCTGAACTGGTAAGGCGACAGCCGAGTGTCGGCCGCGTGTACCAGCAGCAATTGGCCGAGATGTTTCCCGATGCACATCTGCCCATCAATCCCAACCAGATTTTTTATAGCCGCTATCGCGAAGACCAGGAAGGACAAAAGCACCTGCTGTCCTGCGAACCACTGGGCTCGCTGCTGGCCACCTTACGCGCGCCTGGCGCAGAGTCTTATCTGACCCAGGAGAGCGGCGCCTTCTACCGCGAATGCAACACCCTGGACACCGATAAAATCCTCTCTGCCAATGCCTCGACGACAACCCTGGCCGCCAGGCTGGAAATAGCCATCACGTTGAGCCTGAATACATTCTGGGGGGCTGGCGAGCCCTCCCAACCCAACACGGAGGAGCAATTGGTCGCGCTGCGACGACAAGTGCTAGCCCATCAACTGGCATTGCGCTCGGTGGACGGCACGTTGTCGGCGCATGCACGGACGCTGGCGCAGAACGTGCTCAAGTACCCAAGTGCTGCGGTACGTGAACAGGTGTTTACCGTCGACAACAGGCTCACGGTGTACCGACTGGCCCTGGAGAATGGCAGTGAATTCGCCGGCGCATTCATTCTGACCCCCACGGGCACGACGCCTCTGACGGGCAAAGTGATGCTCTATAGCCCAAGCGAGGAGTTTGAGGAGTTTGAAAACCTGGCGCGTTTGAATGACACCGTCGCAGCCCGCATACAAGACGGCGCAGCGCCAGGCAAGCTGTTGATCGCAAGCCTGCCGACAGCCGCTCGTACCGCGCTGAGCGGCTTGCCCGTACTGACGACGGCCCCGTCCCAGATAGACGCTGACGTGATTGCTGACAGTGTCCGCGCATTGCGAGTCAGGCAACATTTCTCCGTTCGCGAAGCCTTGCGCAGGGAGACGTTGCCCTCCACAGGCGAGCTCGACCTGGCCGCAGACCTGACGCCACAGTGGGATGTCGCTAATGCTTTTATGGTGCGCAATCTACGCCTGTTGACGGCCGAACCCGCATGGTTGAAAACCTCCGGCGAGCAAGACCAGGCTCGGTACAGGCAACTGGAACAAGAACTGATCGACAGCAATGAGGAACTCACACCTCATCTTGAGAGAATCTTGACACTGGAGGCGTTCTCCCAACAGGAGACCGACAAGGTGCTGAAAAAACAGAAACCTGTGTATGCCAACGTTGATATTGACCCTTATAGAAGCCTGGTTCATCTGCGCGTCACAACGTCCTCCCGGTCGGCCGAGATGACCGGGTATCGTAACGAGGAAGCCACCATTGTCTACATCAGCGAAGACCGCAAGATCAATATCCCGCAGTGCCTGCCAGGCAAAAAACTGACGTGGGGCACCTGGCGTACCCAAACCGTGGTGGATCTGCGCACACTGGGAAGTTATACCCAACGTAATGTCGACCCATGGTCGGTGCATGGCATACATAGAACGATCAGTGCCACCGCCAACATTATTGACACAGCCGGCAACCCTCACGGAAAACTTGGCAACGATGATTTGCGCGCACTCGCGACAGAAGCTGACATTGGCCAAAAATACGATACGTATCTGCGGTCAACCTTCTCGCAGAGCAGTGGGACAAGCAGCTTCGCTACAGTCTGGCAGCGCGCCAACGCGGCCAAAATGAATAAGGATGCGCTTGAGAACCGTCTCAACCCTGACGCAGCCAAGCTGTTTACATTCCAGACGCCAGGCAGTGGGTTTGACTGGATAAAAGCCGTCACTGAACACCCTGATTCAACCACCCGCCCCCGAGTCAGCGAATTCGAGATAGAGGTCAACCTGCTGGTATTGGGCGCCGCGCAAGAGAGGGGCCAAGGCGGGCAGGTCATGCATCGTGTCCTGGTCATTCATCGAAAAGGCACCAAGCCTGACGGGGTCAGTGTGCTGTATACCCCGGATGCACCAGATGGCGTTGCCTTCCGGGAGCTGACCAAGGGGCTGGTGGAGCTGGACACGCTGAAAGCAAAACCGGAATGGCAGACCTATTTCACTTCCCAGATGGCCACTAAGGATACGAAAGAGATCACACGGATCTTCAACGATACGCGCAGTGTGTACCGCTATACCTTGACGCCGATAACCGGCAATTTCCACGCATACCTGTATTCGGCGCAACTGGGTTTTCAACTCGCGCACGCCGACTACCGTTCACGGAGCAATGCGCAAATTTTCCGCGAATCGGCGGTAAACGCCTTTATGTTCGGGGTGGAAACTGCCGATTTTCTGCTCGGGTTGATACCCGGCAAAACCGCCCTGTCGTTTTTGCGCCGAGCTATCAACCGCGGATTAGGCGTGGCCAAGCAGCTGGGGCGGCGCATTCCGGGGCTGGCCAGTAAAGTCGGTACGGACAGGAGCACCGCCATTGTACTGACAGGTGCCTCCCTCCGCCCGTTGGAACCCGCCTGGGTCAATGTGATGCCATATCGGTTGCCTGAACAAATAGAGCCGTTCTTTGACGTAGTGGAGTTTGCCGACACCCACCGATACAGACTGTCGCGCCAGTCGGGCCGCGCACCGTGTTTTTTTGATAAACACAATAACCAGTTCATCGCGATGCGCGACCCAACAGGCCGCTATCACCTGTATCAGTCCTATGTAGAAGACGGCGCACGCTATGTAAAAGACCCGGCAGGTCACCACGTGGACTTTATGGTCGTACCGGGAGACGCAAAGAGCTGGAAGCCCCGTTTCGAACGAGACGCTGTGGGCGGAGGTTCCGTTCTGGGTGCCCTGCGTCCTCTCACCCCTGAACAGCAAGTGGATGCGGACCTGATCGCGGCGATGCGGCTTTTTGCAACAGAAGGGGAAATGCGGGATTTCGTGCGCGTCATAGAACAAACCGACGCTTCCCTGAAGCTCGATTTGATCACTCGCGCCCGACAACAGCTTGGCACCCTGGATGAAGATGAATTTCGCCGCTGGATGTCGAACTCGAAAAGCTTGAGCCGAGCCAATCAAGAGAGATTACGTAGTTCCCTGTTAAACCTGCGGCTCGAACTGGCCACGGTTGAACATATACACCTGTCGACACAACATTTTGCGCAACCCCTGTCTGCGCGGGACAAGGAAGAACTGTTTAAAAAAGTCAAAAGGCTCATAGGCAAAAACGAGAACCTCGACAAACAAATTAGAACATCGATTGCCGTTGCCGACCCCGATACTGGCGCACAATTTGTCGGGTACGCCATCACCCACAAACACCAGCATGCGATGAATAAATTCGCAGCAAAATATGAACTTTATACTTGGCGGGATGCTGCACTGAAAGTGTTTGCATACAAGCCCGAACACCTCGTACGTATTAATCAACTCGCCTCAGATCTCGGAATTACACGCCAGGAAGCGATACGTCGATTCTTATTGCTGCCTGAGACAAAAAGCACCCTGGATGCTTTCATGACGGATACCTTCAAGGCCAAACTCGCCAAGCTTCAAGTCACCTCCTTTTCAGAGGATTTCAAAAAATCCGGTATTCCCTATATCGCCCTATCCCGAGGCCAGCATGGGGCAGATACTGGCGTAGCGATGGTAGACAGTAGAGACGTCACAGCATTCGAAAAAGCCCTGCCCAAGTTTGCAACGCCTCTGGAGTTCGAAGTCCCCCGCGTTCAAACCCATAGAGTTGAAAGGCCAGCGCCGGCGCTGCCTGTCGGGCCGGAAGTCGTGCCCACTCGCGATCCGCACATCAACATCGTGAAGCTGGATGAACTGGCGCAAACCCAGAAAAAACTCCTGCCCACCCCCGCCACCGCCAAACTTGAGGAGATCACCCAGGATATCCAAGCCGGTCGCCTCAGCCGCAAGCGAATAGGCAACTTCACCTACGTCGATCTCCCCCAGGTGCAGCCCGGCACAGGCCGTGGTCTTTGGCGCGTGGCAATTGAACAAAACGGCAAAGAAGGTGGCAAAGATGTCTACATCATCAGGGGTATCTTTGATTACCACGCCAGCAAGCACGTAGCCTGGGGCGTATAACTACAGGAGGGGCGGCACCTCGTCCGGCGCCCTGATAAACACACTGTACTTGGCGCCCTCCATCGCCTCGAACGCGATCAGCTTGTCCACCAGCGGCAGGTTCAGCACCTTGCCGGCATTGAGCAATAACATGCCGTTGTCGGCATTGAGGTTGCGCGCCAGCACCATGCCGGCTTCCAGCTCACGGGTGGAGAGGACTTTTACCGTCGGATCACCCAGGGTCACATCGCTGAGGAAGGTCGCGCAGGCTTGCACGAAATCTTCCACCAACGCCGGGTCATACAGGCGCCCGGCGTACTTGCGGATATACAACAGCGCCTCGTCGCTGTTGAGGTGCCGCTCCAGGATCAGGCCTTTCTGCAATTCGATAAAGTCCACCGCCAGCTTCAGCAGCCGTGAACCGGGCGGGATCGCATCGCCCTTGAGGTGGTCGGGAAACCCCGTGCCGTCCCAACGTTCCTGGTGATGACGAATGATCCGCGCCGCGTCCTTCATCGGCTCAAGGGTCATCAGCAGCGACTCGCTCTGCCCCGGATACTCACGGTACAAGCCGCGGTCGGTGCTGTGCAGTTTGTCCGACGGTGCAACCATCATGCTGTCCGTCCAGCTCAACTTGCCGATGTTGTACAACGCGGCGGCCATGGTCAGGTCACGGGTGCTGGATTCGTCCATGGACTGGGCGGCGCAATACACCCGGATCAACTCGATCAACGCACGGTTGGTCTGTTTGTCCTTGGGCAAGCGCAGGTTGGCCAACAGCGAAAACACTTCGGTCCCGGTCACGTAGCTGCGCTTGAGCTCATCGTAGGCCAGGTCGAGCATGTCGGCGGTTTGTTGCAACTCGGCGGTACGCGCCGCCACGCGTTTTTCCAGGGTGGCGTTGAGCAGCTTGAGCTGTTCGGTCTGGTCTCGGGCCAGGCGTTCAAGGCGTTGGTGCTCGAGGGTTTGCTGCAACACCAGTTGCAACTCTTCGTCGTTCCAGGGTTTGCTGATGTAGCGGTGGATCTGCCCGTCGTTGATCGCCTTGATGATGGTGGTGAGGTCGGCGTAACCGGTGAGCAGGATGCGGCTGGTGGCGGGATACAGGCGGTGGACCTCGGCCAGCAGCGTGGCGCCGTCCATGCCGGGCATGCGCGCATCGCTCATCACCAGATCGATAGGCCGGGTCGCCATGATCTCCAGCGCCTGGGCGCCGCTGGTGGCCAATACCACCTCATAGGGCTGGCCGCGCAACAGGCGGCGCAGGCTGTTAAGGATCGACTCTTCATCGTCGACCAGCAAAACAGCGGACTTCGTAGCGAGTTGTTCATCCATGGCGACTCTGCCTTCAAATTAAACGAAGTTAGGCTAAATTGAATCCGCGCAATACAAAGCGCGATTGATTTGACGCCAACTGGCCGTCGATATCAAGGGAACTCAACTATGCTGCACTGCATGCTCGCGCCCCGTTCAGTTGTAGAACCAGGGAAGGAATTGTCATGCCATCAAGCCTTTTGCACGTGCCGAGTGCGCCATGAGGACGGAATCGGGCCGGGCCAACCGGCGCATCCTGATCGTGGATGACACGGCTTCGATCCACCAGGATTTTCGCAAGATCCTCTGTGCCGACGAGCATGGCGAGCCCTCCCTCGATACTCTGGAGTCCGCCCTGTTCGGCACCACCGCACCGGTGCGCCAGGCGTTTGACCTGGACTCGGCCTACCAGGGCCAGGAAGCCTTGGCGCTGGTCAAGAAAGCCCTGGACGCCCATTCGCCGTACGCCATGGTGTTTATCGACATGCGCATGCCCCCAGGCTGGGACGGCCTGCACACCATCGAACAGTTGTGGGAGGCGGACCCCAACCTGCAAATCGCGCTCTGCACGGCCTATTCCGACTACTCCTTCGAGGCCATCGAGGCGCGCCTGAAATACAACGACCAACTGCTGATCCTGAAAAAGCCCTTCGACCACCTGGAAATCCGCCAGATGGCCAGCGCCCTGACCTGGAAATGGCAACTGGCCCAGGACGCGGCCCTCAAAGTGATCAGCCTGGAGCGCACCATCGAGGAACGCGTGCAGGAGCTGCTCAAGGTCTCGCACTTATTGCAATACGACGCCCTGACGGAGTTACCCAACAGCACGTTGCTGGGCGACCGTCTGACCCAGGCGATCGCCTTGGGCCGCAGGCACGACACGCAACTGGCGGTGATGTTTCTGGGGCTCGACCGCTTCAAGCGCATCAACAACGCCCTGGGCTATCCGGCCGGCGACGAGGTGCTTGCACAGGTCAGCCTGAGCCTGGTGGCGGCGGTGCGGGCGTCGGATTCGGTGTTCCGTTATGGCTCTGACGAGTTCGTGGTGCTGCTTAACGATATCCAGCATCCCCAGCAAACCCAGCACATTGCGCAAAAGGTACTCAATGCCGTCAGCGCGACTCGCCATGTTGCGGGGCATGACCTGAGTGTGAGCGCCAGCCTGGGCATCAGTATTTACCCCGATGACAGCGACAATGCCGTGGGTTTGCTCAAGCACGCTGAAACCGCGATGCGCACCAGCAAAGAACGCGGCCCGGGGGATTTCAGCTTTTACACCGAAGACATGAACCTGCGCGCCCAGCATCAGCAAAACCTGGAAAGCGCGATCCGCCAGGCGCTGGACCGCGATGAATTTGTGCTGCATTACCAACCCAAGCTGGCGCTGGAGTCCGGGCGCATCGTCGGTGCGGAAGCGCTGACCCGCTGGTTTCGACCGCAGTCGGGTTGGGTCAGCCCGGCGGAGTTCATTCCGGTCGCCGAAGACAGCGGCCTGATCGTGCGCCTGACTCAGTGGGTACTGCGCCAAGCCTGCGCACAAGCCCAAGCCTGGCGTGAGATGGGCCTGGCGCCCCTGCGCATGTCGGTGAACATTTCGGCAATCGACTTTCGCCAACGGGACTTCGTCGACAACCTGGCCGCCATCCTGAAAGAAACAGGCCTGCCGCCCACCCAACTGGAACTGGAAATCACCGAAAGCGTGCTCATGCAGAACGTCGACGAAACCGTGGAGACCCTGCAAAAGATCAAGGCCATGGGCATCCGCCTGGCCCTGGACGATTTCGGCACCGGCTACTCCAGCCTCAGCTACCTGCGGCGCTTTCCCATCGACGTGCTGAAGATCGATCAATCCTTCGTGCGCGGCCTGCGCATCAATAGCCAGGACGAACAACTGATCAGCGCTATCATCGGCATGGGCAAGAGCCTGGAGCTGAACATCATTGCCGAAGGTGTGGAAACCGTCGACCAATTGAACTTCCTCAAAGCCCAGCGGTGTGAGGAGGGCCAGGGCTTTCTGTTCAGCAAGGCGCTGCCTTCGAAAGATTTTGTGCAGCTGCTGCAAACGGATAGCGCGACACTGATGCCGGATCAATAAAATAAAAAGCCCTGGGCCTGCAAGGAGTGCTCGCTTGAGCAATGTCGTAAACCACCGTTCCGGCCTGATGTTCGCGTTATGCCTGGGCACCGCATCGCTGTCAGCCGCGCCGCTGGACGAAGCGCTCAAGCCCTTGCCGGCGGTTCCAGTACTGGACCCGGCCAAGGTTGAGTTGGGTCGCCAACTGTTCAACGAGCCGCGTTTGTCGGTCAACAACACCTTGTCCTGCGCGAGCTGTCACCAACTGACCAGCGGCGGTGCCGACAACAAGCCATTCTCCATTGGCTTTGACGGCAAACCGGTGCAGATCAACACCCCTTCCGTGTTCAACGCCAGCCTGAACTTCAAACAGTTCTGGAACGGTCGGGTGGACACGCTGGAGGCGCAGGTCGAGCAGGTGGTGATCAGCCCGGTGGAAATGGGCAGCGACTGGAATACCGTGGTGCGCAACCTGTCCGCCCTGCCCGCCTACGAGAACGCGTTCAAACAGGCCTATCCCGATGGCGTCACCGCTTCCAATGTGCAAAATGCCCTGGCCACCTACGAGCGTACGCTGCTGACACACAATTCGCGGTTTGACCAATACTTGCTGGGCAACACCGATATCCTGACCCGCCAGGAAAAATACGGCTATCAACGCTTCAAGGATTACGGCTGCATTGCCTGTCACCAGGGCGTGAACATTGGCGGCAATATGTTCCAGAAGTTCGGCGTAATGGGCGATTACTTCAAGGCCCGCGGCAACCCGCTGGAATCGGACCTGGGGCGCTACCTGCTGACCCAGGATGAGGAAGACCGCCATGTGTTCAAGGTGCCCAGCCTGCGCAATGTGGCCGTCACGGCGCCGTACTTCCACGACGCCTCGGCCAAGACCCTTGAAGAGGCGGTTGACGTGATGTTCAAGTACCAGTTGGGGCGCAACCCGTCCCAGGAAGACAAGGACCTGATTATCCAGTTTCTCAAGACCCTGACCGGCGAATGGGCGGGCAAGCCGTTATGAGACCCTTGTCACGCCGACGCACCAGCCAAATCCTGCTAGGCCTCATCACCCTGTTCCTGGCCTCCACCCTGGTGTTTTTGTACCTCAAGTCTTCACGCGACCAGACAGCCACTTATACCCAGTCGCGCGACTTGATCCGCCAACTCCAGCAGCTCAATGCTCAGTGGGACAGCGAAGTACTCAAGGCCCGCATCGCGATCACCCACAACTACGACCCACTGGTCACACCGCTGACCGAGATGACCCGTATCGGGGCTGAACTGGAAAGCCGCGACACCTACCACAGCGCTGCCGACCTGCCCGGTTGGCAAGCCAGCCATGCGGCGTACCTGACGGCCATCGAGGAAAAAGCCCGGCTCGTCGACCAGTTCAAATCCCACAACGCAGTGCTGCGTAACTCATTGGCTTTTTTGCCGACGGCCGAAGACGACATCCAGGCCCAATTCAACAGCATGACCGACGAAGGCCGCCTGCAACTGCAAAGCGTGGCCACCGACACTTACGACCTGCTGCTCAGCAGCCTGGAGTTCGCCCAAGTCACCAGCGACGAACGTGCCGCCGATATCCTGGTGGGCCTGGGCAAGCTGGCCATCAACCAACAGAGCCTGCCCAGCGAGTTCCAGGCACCGGTGGAGATCCTCAGCAATCATATTTCGCTGATCCTGCGCGAACAGCCTCTGGTCAACAGCCTGCTCGAGCGGATTGCCGCCGTGCCGGTGGCCGAACACCTCGATGACCTGACCACTCACCTCAATCAGGACCAGCAGGCCACTGACCTCATCGATCATCAGTACCATCGCTACCTGCTGATCTTCTCGACCTTGCTGGTGGTAATGCTGCTCTACCTGGCGGTGCGCCTGTTGCGTAGCTTCGCCGAGATAAATCGCGTCAACCGCGCGTTGCAGGCCGCCAACGAAACCCTGGAACAACGGGTGGAGCGGCGCACGCAACAGCTCAAGGATGCCCAGAGCGAGCTGATGGACAGCGCCCGCCAGGCCGGCATGGCGGAGATCGCCACCAACGTGCTGCACAACGTCGGTAACGTGCTCAACAGTGTGAACATCTCTGCCGACCTGGTCAGCCGCAAGCTGCGCAGCAGCAAGGCACTCGGCCTGGGCAAGGCCATGCAACTGATCAACGCTCACCAAGGCGACCTGGGCACCTTCCTTACCGAGGATGAAAAGGGCAAGTTGCTGCCGGGCTATCTGAACCAGTTGGTCGAAGCGATTGCCATCGAACAGCAAGGCATGAGCGATGAGCTGGCGCAGTTGAGCAAAAGCGTGGACCACATCAAGGACATCGTCTCGACCCAGCAATCCTATGCGGGTGCGTCTACCTTGCTGGAGCCGGTCAATATCAGCGCCTTGATGGATGACGCCCTGCGTATGAACGCCGGCGCGCTGAGCCGTCACCATGTCACTGTTGTGAAGGCGTACGCCCCGGTGCCGGAGATCTTGGCGGACAAGCACAGGTTATTGCTGATCATGGTCAACCTGATCAGCAACGCCAAATACGCCATGGACAAACTGTCTGAGCGGCCACGGCAAATCACCCTGGCGGTGGAATCGGTAGGCGACGAGACCCTGAAGATCAGTGTGAAGGACGATGGCGAAGGCATACCACCCGAGAACATGGCACGTATCTTCACCCACGGTTTTACCACCCGCAAGGAAGGTCACGGCTTCGGCCTGCACAGCTGCGCCCTGGCCGCCGTGGAAATGAACGGCCAGCTCAGCGCCCACAGCGACGGGCCGGGCCTTGGCGCCGTCTTCACCTTGACCATCCCCCTGACCCTTGCCGGAAGCAGCTCATGAACCAACCTCCCAACCGGCGCATCCTGCTCATCGATGACACACCGTCCATTCATGAGGATTTTCGCAAGATCCTGATGCCCGACGAAGCCTCAACCGAAGCGCTGGATGAAATGGAGTCGGCGTTGTTCGGCGACACCGCCAAACCTCAAACCCAGGCATTCGAACTGCACGGCGCGTATGGCGGCGAGGAAGGCCTGGGCTTGCTGACCAGCGCCATGGCGCAACAGCGCCCCTATGCCTTGGCCTTCGTTGACATGCGGATGCCCCAGGGTTGGGACGGCGCCAAGACCATTGAAGAACTGTGGAAAGTCGCCCCCGACCTGCAAGTGGTGGTGTGCACCGCCTACTCGGACTATTCCTGGGATGACCTGTTGTTTCGCCTGCACGCCCACGACCGCCTGCTGATCCTGAAAAAGCCGTTCGACAACATTGAAGTCCAGCAAATGGCCAACACCCTGGCCAACAAATGGGACATGGCGCGCCGCGCTTCCCTGCAAACCTCGCAGCTGGAGCGGTTGGTGGAAGAACGCACCCAAGCGCTGCAACTGGAAATTGAAGAGCGCAAGCTCCTGGAAAGCCAACTGGTGCAGTCGGAAAAACTCGCCTCACTGGGGCAACTCGCGGCCGGTGTCGCCCATGAGATCAACAACCCGGTGGGCTTTATTTCCTCCAACCTCAGCACCCTCGACAGTTACTTCAAGCAGCTGCAACAGATGCTCGATGCCTACCAGCGCAGCGAGGCGCACATCGGGGCGCCAGAACATCGCGAACCGCTCACGGCATTGCGCAACGAGCTGGATCTGGATTTTCTCAAGGACGACATTCCAATCCTGATCCGCGAATCCAAGGAAGGCATCGGCCGTGTGGTGCAGATCGTCAAGGACCTGAAGAACTTTTCACGGGTGGATAACGACCAGACCTGGCAATTCGCCAACCTGCAGCAAGGCATTGATTCGACGCTGAACATCGTCGCCAGCGAACTCAAGTACAAGGCCGATGTGGTCAAGCACTACACGCCGCTGCCGGAAATCGAGTGCCTGGCCTCGCAACTCAACCAGGTGGTGATGAACCTGGTGATCAACGCCGCACAAGCCATGGGCCCTGAGCGCGGCACCATCACCATCAGCAACGGGGTGGACGGCGAGAACGTGTGGCTGGAAGTCGCAGACAACGGCTGTGGGATTGCCCCAGAGAGCGTGCAGAAGATTTTCGACCCGTTCTTCACCACCAAGCCGGTGGGCGAAGGTACCGGGTTGGGTTTGTCGTTGTCCTATGGGATCGTCAAGAAACACCGTGGCGATATCAGCGTCAGCAGTGAGGTGGGCAAGGGTACGAAGTTTCGGGTAGTACTGCCGATTCGGCAGACGGCGGCGTAGGGCACGCCGCCGAATCATGCTCATGCGTCAGCTTTTTTCGGGCTCGAGCCAAACGATGCAAAACGCTTGTTGAAACCGGCAATCCGGCCTTCGGCCTGGGTCTTGCGCTGCTGGCCGGTGTAGACCGGGTGCGAGGCGCTGGAGACGTCCAGCGGGATGTAGGGATAGGTGTTGCCGTCACTGTGTTTCTGGGTGCGATCGCTGTCAGCAGTGGAACCGATGAGAAAGAACACATCGGCGGCGGTGTCGTGGAACAGCACGGTGCGGTAGTCGGGGTGGATACCAGCTTTCATGAGGCCTCCGGGGCGTCTGGGCGCGGTTGATTTGTTATACAGTAACATAATATCGCACAGACAAACGAGAACCTATTGCAATAAAGGTATAACACGAGGGGCTTTGGGCCTTCTGGAAATCCATTTCCTGTGGCGTCCAACCATTAAACCAAACTGGCTTAACTGCTGATCTTATCCAGTGTTGACTGGGCCTCATTCGGCTTGGCTTCGTTGTTCTTCACGGCATTGATATACCCTTTAACGACGCCGACAAGATTTCCTCTCGTAGCGCTGGCGAGCGCTTCATCGAAACCATCAGCCCGAGTTTTGTCAAAACCCGCCTTGGCCCCTTTGATAGCTCCGATCACTCCCGGTTCCGAATCGCCAATACCTAGAAGAATGTTGCTGAGCCCAGGGATAAACCGGGTTCTCTTTCCAGCCTCGCCGGCAGCCCACTGCACGTTATCTTTGTTGGTGCCGTCCTTCCTGACATGGGTGTCGCTGGTACTATCCAGACGGTGATGCTCATGCAAGGCTAAATAACCCTGTTCCGTAAAGTCTTTCCACATGCCTGCAGGTGTACCGTGCCGAGCGTCGCCGCTACGGGTAATGCCTTCAAGGTCGCCATTTCCGTGCGCCTTGCCTCGGTGTTCGCCGTCAGCCGATAAAGACGTATCGATATAGTTGAGCACCCGCGCAGCGTTGAAGGCTGCATCAGCCCGTGCGTCCGGGTCTTTGTTGTTACTCGTCCAATCCCCCAGAAGTTTGTAAGCCAATGAGCGACTGACATCTTTTTGATGACCCAGTTTTTTGAGGATCGGATTATCGTTGACGATTTGTTCGGCGGTGCGGTTATCACCCGGTGGGCGGCCTGTGGCAATCTCCGGCT
The DNA here is from genome assembly GCF_021605325.1 of Pseudomonas sp. PA-7-1E. Classification (NCBI taxonomy): domain Bacteria; kingdom Pseudomonadati; phylum Pseudomonadota; class Gammaproteobacteria; order Pseudomonadales; family Pseudomonadaceae; genus Pseudomonas; species Pseudomonas sp. PA-7-1E. The sequence goes on along the minus strand of NZ_WKFA01000006.1, from coordinate 101,648 downwards.
TTCGGCTCACATCCTGCTCGGGTTTTTCGATACCTTCCATGCGTTTGTGTTCTTGGGCAATTTGCTCCCGTAGCGCGCCGGTTAACTGGCTTTTATTCCAATCGTGGCTGGAGGGGGCAGAATTCCAGACATTGGAAAAAGCATTCCCTACCGCTATCGATGTCGTCATAGGTAAGTCACTCGTTTTGGTCGTTATAAATTCCTTCTTGATAAAGTGTCCTTACTTTCACAGCGCCCGGTCACAACCAGACACTCAATGAATGTGATGGGGCAGCAATACGTTCCTGATCAGCTGATAATTTTTTTCTGTACAAATACGCAGAGGCCCAAATAGCTGACTGGACGATCAATCCTTGTCCGTGCTTTGTCGACAGGTGCAGAATGGTTAATCGACCTGAAGAGTCCGAACCCAAGGAAACCGTATGAGCCTGTCCTTGTTAAGCCGCTACGCCTTCTTTGCTGTGTGCGTCATTTTCACCCTCGCCAGCCTCCCCTTTATCGAACATGAATGGCTGTGGCCGATCACGCTGGTCACCGGTGTACTCAGCCTGATCGGCATTGTCGACCTGCTGCAAAGCCCCCATGCGGTGCGTCGCAACTATCCGATCCTGGGCAATATCCGTTACCTGGTGGAAACCATCCGCCCGGAAATCCGCCAGTACCTGCTGGAGTCTGACAGCGACGCCCTGCCCTTCTCCCGCGCCCAGCGCTCGCTGGTGTATTCGCGCGCCAAGAACGAAACGGCGGACAAACCCTTCGGCACCCTGATTGACGTGTACCAGTCAGGCTTTGAATTTATCGGCCACTCCATGCGCCCTGCGCCACTGAGCGACCCCAGCAGTTTTCGCGTGATGGTCGGCGGCCCGCAGTGCACACAGCCGTACTCGGCGTCGGTGTTCAATATCTCGGCCATGAGCTTCGGCTCATTGAGCGCCAACGCGATCCGGGCACTCAACCACGGCGCCAAGCTCGGCAACTTTGCCCACGATACCGGCGAAGGCAGCATCAGCCCCTACCATCGCGAAAACGGCGGCGACCTCACCTGGGAACTGGGCAGCGGCTACTTTGGCTGCCGCACCAGCGACGGCCGTTTCGACCCCGAACGCTTCGCTGTGCAGGCCCAGAACCCGCAAGTGCGCATGATCGAAATCAAGATGAGCCAAGGCGCCAAGCCCGGCCATGGCGGGATTTTGCCCAAGCACAAGGTCACCCAGGAAATCGCCGACACCCGCGGCATCATGATGGGTGAAGACTGCATCTCGCCGTCGCGTCACAGCGCGTTTTCCACGCCGATCGAGCTGATGCAGTTCATCGCTCAGTTGCGCGAACTGTCCGGCGGCAAACCTGTGGGCTTCAAGTTCTGCCTGGGCCATCCGTGGGAATTCATGGGCATCGCCAAGGCCATGCTCGAAACCGGCATCCTTCCGGACTTTATCGTGGTGGACGGCAAGGAAGGCGGTACCGGTGCCGCGCCGGTGGAATTCACCGACCATATCGGCGTGCCGCTGCGCGAAGGCCTGCTGTTCGTGCATAACACCCTGGTGGGCCTGAACCTGCGCGACAAGATCAAGCTCGGCGCCAGCGGCAAGATCGTCAGCGCCTTCGACATCGCCAGCGTCCTGGCCATCGGCGCCGACTGGGCCAACTCGGCGCGTGGTTTCATGTTCGCCATTGGCTGCATTCAGTCGCAGTCATGCCACACCAACAAATGCCCGACTGGCGTCGCCACCCAAGACCCGCTGCGCCAACGCGCGCTGGTGGTGCCGGACAAGGCCCAGCGCGTGTTCAACTTCCACCGCAACACCCTGCATGCCCTGGCAGAAATGCTCGCCGCCGCCGGGCTCGATCACCCGTCGCAGTTGTCGGCCAAGCACTTGGTACGACGCATGTCGGCGACCGAGATCAAACTGTTTTCGCAGTTGCATGTATTCCTCAAGCCTGGGGAATTGCTCACAGGGGAAGTGAACGGCGAGTTTTATTCGCGGATGTGGCAGATGGCGCGGGCGGACAGTTTTGAGCCGCATGAAATTGCTGCAGCCTAAAGGACACCTAGCATGTTGAAAGTCATCGCCGAAGACTTTATCAAGCCCGAATATTTGGAAACCGTGCGCCCTTGGTACGCTGAACTGGTGGAAAAAACCCGCCAGGAACCGCTGTGCATCGCCTACGATTTGTTCATCGATCAAAAAGACCCTGGGCACTTCATTTTTATCGAGCAATGGCCAGATCAAGCGGCGCTGGATGCGCACTGCCAGACCGAGCACTTCACCCGGTTGGTGCCCCAGATCAATGAGCATCAAGCCAAGCCGTGCCGGGTCTTGTTGATGGACACTTTCTGACAAGACCCACCGCCTGCTGAACCGGACCACCGACGGCATCGTTGAAAACAAGGAGATTCACATGCCGTTACTGGACTTCGCCGCAATCGCCGCGCAACTGCCCGACAGTTGGACATCCACACGCCTGGGCCAGGTTGGCCCGGCGCGGATCAAAGTACTGCGCATGGATGAACAGACGTACGAGGAAGAAACCCACGACTACAACGAAGGGTTGTTGGTGATCAGTGGGTACTTGCACCTGCGCATCGGTGATCAAGCCATCAGGGTGGACGCCGGCCAGATGTACCTGGTGGAAGCCGGCACTGCCCACGGTGTGCTCGCCGGCAGCCAGGGCACCCTGGTGATCATTGATCTCTAGAGACATTCAGTAATACCCAGCCTTTGCAATTGCTTACAAATACCGCCAACCTGCGCCCGCCCGACGTGCGGCGACGCCCGCGCTCACATTTCGTCATTCAACTACTTGTTCAAGAGCCCGCTGCCATGCTGAACGGACGCGACCCGCGCATCGACTTTTTTCGGGGCCTGGCGTTGATCTTCATTTTCTGGGATCACGTGCCTCACAACCCCCTCGCCAACATCACCGTGCAGAACTTCGGGTTCAGTGACGCCGCGGAAATCTTCGTGTTCCTGGCCGGCTACGCAGCCGTGCTGGCCTACGGCAAGATTCTGCAGCGCGAGGGCTATCTCTTCGCCTGCCTGAAAATCCTGCGTCGGGTGTGGACACTCTACGTGGCGCATATTTTCCTGTTGGCGCTGTTGATGGGCATCGTGATTTTCGCCAACAGCCATATCGAGACTCGCGACCTGGTGCAGGAAATGGGCCTGGGTTATTTTCTCAGCAATACCCAGCAGGCCTTGATGGATGAGTTGCTGCTGCGCTTCAAGCCCAACCTCACCGACCCGTTGCCGTTGTACATCGTGCTGATCCTGAGCCTGCTGCTCACCCTGCCACTGCTGGTGTATGTGCCCAACGTGATGGTGGCGATTTCGGTGGCGGTGTACCTGCTGGCGCCCTGGCAGGGCTGGAATTTGCCCGCGAGCAACGGCGGAGTGTGGTACTTCAACCCCATCACCTGGCAATGCTTGTTCATCCTCGGCGGCGCAGCCGCGTTGCGCTCACCCAGCCGCGCCGAAGCGCGGCCGGTGCTGCGCCAACCCTTGTTCGTGGCCGCTGCGCTCTACGTGTTGGTGACCTGTGTGATCACCTTGTCTTGGCGCTGGCCCGAGGTGCATGACGCCTGGATGCCACGCGTAATTGGCGAATGGCTGTACCCCATCAGCAAGACCGATCTGTCCCCGGTGCGCCTGCTGCACTTCCTGGCATTGGCCTACGTCACCGCCAAATTGCTCCCCGACGTCGGCTGGACGCAGCAGTGGCTGGCCCTGCAATTGGCGAGGATGGGGCGTTACTCCCTGGAAGTGTTTTGCCTGGGCGTGGTGCTGGCGCCACTGGCCGACATGCTCAATGCCATGGCCGGCGACAGCCTGGCGATCAAGTTATCCACGGCCTTGGCGGGCGCTGTGTTGATGGGCTTATTGGCGGCATGGCTGGACCTGAACAAGCGCCTGGACCAACGCTACGCCAGCCGCGCCGTCGTCACGACTACATAGTTAGCGACGCCGCCGGACACCAGGATGGCAACTGAACCACCGCTTTCGCAGGCAAGCCAGCTCCCACATTCGTCGTGTATTGCCCACAGGATCAACGCCCGGCACAGATCCCCTGTGGGAGCGGGCTTGCCCGCGAAAGCGGAGTGTCAGTCACTGAATTTTTAACTGCACCACCGCTATCGCAGGCAAGCCAGCTCCCACATTGGTTGGGTATTGCCCACAGGATCAACGCCCGGCACAGATCCCCCTGTGGGAGCGGGCTTGCTCGCGAAGGCTGCGGGCCAGTCAATTAATCTGCAACTGAACCACCGCTATCGCAGGCAAGCCCGCACATTTAAACGGAGCGGGTCGCGCTGCTATTGGCGACGGCGGGCTGCAACTTGAATACGTAGTACAACACGGTCAACAGCACCAGGAACGCAGGCCCGACATACAGCGCCACACGGGTCTCCGGGAAGTACGCCATCAGGCCCACCACCAGCACCAGGAACGCCAGCGCCAGGTAGGAGCTGACCGGGTACAGCCACATGCGGTACTTGAGGCCCGCCTGCTCCGCCGGGCTCAGGCCTTTGCGGAATTTGAGCTGGGCCAGCAGGATCATCAGCCAGGTCCAGATCGCGCCGAAGGTGGCGATGGAGGTCACCCATACGAACACCTGGTCCGGCACCAGGTAGTTGAGCAGTACGCCCAATAACAAGGCAAAGATCGACAACAGCAAGGCCTTGCGTGGCACGCCGTTACTGGAGGTGGTGCCGAACGTCGCCGGCGCCTGGCCGTTCTGCGCCAGGCTGTAGAGCATACGCCCGGTGCTGAAGATGCCGCCGTTGCAGGACGACAGCGCGGCGGTGATCACCACGAAGTTGATGATACCCGCGGCAGTCTTGATGCCCAGACGCTCGAAGGTCATCACGAACGGGCTGCCCTGGGTGCCGATTTCATTCCACGGGTAGATCGACAGGATCACGAACAGCGCGCCCACGTAGAACAGCAGGATGCGCCAGAACACCGAGCCGATGGCGCTGGGAATGGTCTTCTGCGGGTTACGCGCTTCACCGGCGGTAAGGCCGATCATCTCGACGCCCAGGTAGGCGAACATCACCATTTGCAGGGACATCAACACGCCCTGCACACCATTGGGCATGAAGCCGCCATGGGTCCACAGGTTGGAAATGCCCAACGCCACGCCGTCATTGCCGAAACCGAAGGCGATGATACCGACGCCGCCGATCACCATTGCAATGATGGTGACGATCTTGATCAGCGCGAACCAGAACTCGAACTCACCGAACGCCTTGACCGCGATCAGGTTGATGGTGCCCATGCTGATCAGCGCCGCCAGTGCCCAGATCCAGCGTGGCGTATCGGGGAACCAGACCCCCATGTACACCGCCACCGCGGTAATTTCTGCGACGCAGGTCACCAGCCACAGGAACCAGTAGTTCCACCCGGTGAGAAAGCCTGCCAATGGACCGAGGTAATCCTGCGCATAGCGGCTGAACGAACCGGCCACCGGGTTGTGCACGGCCATCTCTCCGAGGGCGCGCATGATTACCAGGATCGCCAGGCCGCCAATGATGTAGGAGAGCATGATCGCCGGGCCGGCCATTTCGATGGCCTTGGCCGACCCCAGGAACAGCCCCACACCGATACACGCGCCGAGCGCCATCAGGCGGATATGCCGTTCGCCGAGTTCGCGTTTGAGCGGGCCGCCTTGAGCGGTCTCGCCAGGGGGCAGTGGTTTGCCGACAGGCATAGGAATACAACCTCATTTTGTTATTGGATTTAGCCACCGAGCCTGGGCGTATCCGCGGATGGGCTGATACACCGGCTGGACCGGACTCGCCTCATGGGCAAATCCGCCTGGTGCGACTCACGCGCACAGGTCAGCGGGCGTGCAGTATAAAAAGCTAACGTCAGGTCTTTTCACTCAATAAACAGGGAAATTTGGCGATAAGCCCCGAGAAAAACCGCTTGGACGGTGCAAGCACCAAGCGTCTAGATCGGCCTTCCCGGCGCAAAACGGCGCAGAGTATTGCATAACCGGTCAGGATCGGGACACCTGGGGGCAAGCACATGATGGCGCGGTTCTGCACCCCGAGGCCGTTCAAATGTGGGAGCCGGCGTGCCGTTCAGTCCACACTGAAAAACAAACGTCTGGCCAGCAGCCGGGAAATGCTCGCACGGTCGATGTCCAGGGTTTGCTGCACGCGCCCGGTCTGGCCGCTGCGCATTCGGGCGAACGCCTGGGCTTCAGCTTCGGCCTGGGCCTGGCGCCCCAGTCGCTGCTGCTCGGGGCTTTTGATGTGGGCGGCGGTGTAGTGATCGTCCGGGCCCAGGCGGGTTCCATAGTGAAAGTGCGCGTAACACAGCGGCTGCGCCGTTTGCGCATCCTGCACAACATAGACTTGCAGAAAATCCACGGTTTTACCCTTGAGGCGTACGCGGGCACCTTGTCGCTGGATGCGCACCTCATTGAGCGCGTGCAGGAAATCGACATCTTCGGCCCGCGTCAGCTTGAGTTTGCTGGCCCGGACACGCGCCTCGACACCCGCCGCCTCCAGGCGCGTCGCCGCGGCCCGCAAGTCGCTGGCCCGCACCCTGGCGTTGGCCTGCTGGGTGGCGGCCAGCCGTGAGACGTCCAGGCTGCGTAATTTTCTGTCGATATCCGCCGCCACCATACGCCGACTGTTGGCTTGCGCCACCAACAGGGCTTGCAGGGATTCGGGCTCACACCTGTCCGACATGCCTTGCACCTTCGCAATCGCGTTGTCGACGCCTGCCAACAGCCGCAGGCCCTTGTTCACCAGCGCACCCAGTTGCGGGTTGGCCGTACGGGGTTTGGCCGGCGGTTCCACCGCTTCCCATACGCCGTCGTCGGCCTCGGTGAAGGTGGCGATCACACTGCCCTTGTCGTCCACCAGCTCTGCGGTGCCGGTCGGGCCTTTGACCCGGGCCACATACACATCGCGGTTGCGCGTGCGGATGATCTTTTTTTGCCGCGAGCCTGCTGCCTCTGCCTTGACCGACACCACGCCGGGGGCGGTGTCCAGCAGGTCAGCCAGTTGCTCCTCAACCTGACGGTGCAGGCCAGACAGCAACGTCTGGAGTTTTTGCAGATTGGCCAAGTCAAAGGTGTCCGGCGCCATGGCGCGCCAGAACTGAATGTGGTCGTCGGTGAGCGCATAGATGCGCCCCAGGCTTTTGAGCACTTCTACACGTTCTTCCCGCGCGATGGAAAGATGCTCCAGGTCCGCCAGGGAGCGGCTGGCCCAGCGGGCACGATTGATCACCTGGTTCAAGCTGTCAAAAAACTCCGCCTCCAGCGGTGGGCCTTCGATATCAATGGTGATGCCCCACAGTGTGGTCACTTGCAACGCTTGCAAATCCAGGACCGAAGGCCTTGCAGCCAAGTCATTTTGCAGCTCGCGGGCCTTGTTGCGCCCAAGCCGCGGCACTGCCCTGAGTTGGTCAATATAGGTTTTTTCCAGCGTGCGCCAGCGAATCGCCGCCTCCTCGGCTGCCACTTGCTCACGCATGTTGCGGTCCAGGTCAGCATGGGCCTGGCGATTAAGATCGGAGCCGGCTTCGTCCTCACTCTCATCTTGCAGGACATCGAGCAGAGGGCGGATGCGCGCATTGATCTGCAACATCTGCTCACGCGTGTCGGCATCCAGTAATTGCAGGCCCAGAATCAGTGATTCCAGCACTTCACAAAGTTCTTCTTCATAGCGAGGCCGTGGCTTGATCGCACGCAAACGCATCAGCAATTGCAGCTCTTGTTGCGAGGACGTCACCTTATTCTGCATTTCCTTGCGGTAGCGTTCCTCAAGTTGCGCCAACTGTGCCTCGGTAACCTTGCCCTTTGATTCGCGCGCCAGCTTACGCGCCACGATCATGGCTGCACCGGCCCTGTCACGTGCGCGCCCAGCATCACGATATTGCTGTTCAAGGCTCGGCTCGGACACTTCAAGTGCCTGCAGTTCGGCTTCGAGCGCGGAATCGGCATTGCCCCCTGGCAAGTGCAATCGCGCATCAAAATCCCAATACCCGTCACCCAAGGATTTCAACCAGGGACCTTTCTCGCGGCCATCGGCGCTGACGACCCGCACCGCATTGGCCTCGTCCACCACCCGATACACGTGCCCGCGTACCAAGGCATGCCATTGCGGTGGTGAAAAGGAAGTGTCATAGACCAAACCCTGGCGCGGGCCGCTTTGCTCGGCATTGCTCCATTCTCCGGAGAAAACCCTGAGGCTCAGGCGGCGTGCCCGAGCATTCTGCGCGGTGGTCAGGTCTTTACGCGCATTACTCCAACGGATCGGGGTGTGGAACATTGCAGGCACGGGGACACGAACGGGCACCGACGCGGCGGGCTCGGCGTGTGCCAACGGCGCAAAGACGGGGTGCTCCAGTTGCAGCGCCTGATGGGGGGCGTGGGGCGTGGCCTGGTGCGCAAGAATTGCCATCAGGTTGCTCAGTACATCCGTAACGGCTTTGTTCCTGGCCTGTTCATCGTCGCTGGCCAGGTCCTGAATATCCTGCTGCAGGCTGTCGACCAATTGCACCAACCATCCGCCCAATTGCAAAGGCCCGCTGGTCAACGGCAGAACACTGGCAAACAACAGCCAACCTACCTGTTTCATATGGGCCCAGCGTTGTTCGGCGTTCGATACCGATTGCCGGTCAGCCAGGGCAACCAGAGCCTTTGCCGTGCCGTTGAACACCAGGGTGCAGGGGCCTTGCGTGCCCAACTGCTTGTGCAGTTGCGCCGCCGGCGGTTTGTCATACACGCCGAACTCATCGCCAGGCAAAAAGCGACGGATATGCGGTTCATTGAAACCGCCGTTGGCGTAGACCGCCTGGCGTGCCGGAGCGATCCAGGTCAACACGCTGTCCTGTAATGGGCCTGGCGCCTTGATGGCCTCGAACAACGCGTGGATCGACGCGTACTCCTGCAACATCGGTTCGAGCAATGGCCGGTACAGCAGATGCACGCCCGCCTGCCCGGCCCTTGGGCCAATGATGAAGTGCGCGGTCACCTCATCGGCGTCAGCAGCCGCCGAAGCCTTGAACGCCAGCGGCCACAGCGCCATTGCCTGGTCCTGTACCGTACGATCGGCCAGGCGCGATTGCAGCGCAGCCTGCACGCGCCTGAAGCCATCCAGCGTCAGGCCGTGCTCGTCCTTGATCTTCAGTTCCAACGCCAGCATCGGCAACTGCACGCGTAATTGGCGCTTGAACAACTGCAAGCGCCGAGCGTTTTCGGTTGGATCATCCAACAGCTTTCTTTTCAACAAAGCCGGGTAAGCCTGGCCGACGTCAGCCATTTGCACACACCCGCTCAGCAGGTCGTAAGTCAACCAACCGGGCGCCGGGGCGTCGTTCAACGTGATGCTGGTGACGGTGTGAGGGAACCCGGCCAGGTTTTCCAGCGCCAGTTCGGTCAGGCTTACGGTGATCAGGTCGACTTCACCCGCTATGAAACCTCCCGGCACCGGCACTGCGGCGGCAATCACCCGTTTAAAGGTCAGCTGAACATCGGCAGGCAGCACTTTGCGCGCCGCTGGTTGAGCGTGCAGGCAAGTTTTGAGCGCGTCATCGGCAAACTGACGGATCGAGTCGATACCGTCGAGATACTGTTTTCCGCCATTTTGCTCGCGGGCCACCACCAGCGCCTGGAGCAGGCGCGCATAGGCGATGCTGTCTTGCTCCTCGGCGTGGGCCAGCCACAGCGGCATGGCGCTGCGCAGCGCTTGCTGACGCGCGCCCAGGCTGGCGACGAACCAGCGTCGCGGATCGGTGATGTAGTCGAGCAACGCCTGATGCTGCCTCGGTGCAAGTGCCAGGTTGCGGTCGATCCGGTCGATGTCGCGCAGTTGACGTGCCAGGTAGCTCGCGGCCAGGGCGTCGAACGGATCGCTGTCAACGTCCTCGGCAAACCATTGCTCTACGCACGCGCCCTCAGCAAAAGCCGGCAACCATGCAGCGATTTCGTCCTCGTCGCGCAGCGGGTGCAGGCCACTGGCCGGGCTGAACAGCAAGCGCTGTTGCCCGTGAATAAGGACCAGCACCGGCAGCATCTCGACGGGCGGCCCCGCCAGGTAAACCGCCTGCACCCGCAATGCATCGCCGTGGGCGCTCCACTCGTTATCCGGACGAATCGGATGCAGCAGGGTTTTGGGGAACAGTGTGGCGAATTGCTCCTCGCTGTATCCCGGCGGCTTGGGTGAGTCATATAGCAGTGTCAGCAGGTCATCCGACAGGTAGCCCCAGCGCGTCATGTTCACCGGCAGCTCTTCAGACCACCAGGCTTGCAGGCGTTTCACATAGGTCCTCCACAGCAGTGCGCCGCAACGGTTGATCAGCCGTTCCAGTTCAACCAGGCTCGGGCCACCTTCCACAAACACCTCGCGCACCCGTTGGGCGACCACGTGATAGTCCGCCACCAGCAACACCGGGCCGGCGAGGGCCAGGCGTTGCAGCAGCCACTCGGACAAGACCTGGTAAACGAGGCTACCGTCAGTGTCGGCGGGCGCAGCGATATAAATCAGACCGGCCTGCCATTTGTGTTCAGCAAAATGCTGGTCAAGGTAGGCCTGGGCGCTTTCTTGCGCTACCGCCAGCAATGACGGCGGCTCGCGAAACAACGTTTCGATTTGCTCGCTCGTGATGAGGTGCTGTGAGTCGGCTGGAGGGGTGGAAGCGGTCATGTTGATACTCTGAGGGCAGTTAAAATCAAACGCTAACCGCCGCCGAGCGACCCGCTGGCCTAGACAATTAACGCCTGCCATGACGCGCTGTGTGCTGCCCCGTCGACAAACTTCATGGGCAAGGCAATTCGCGTCTACGCTTCAGACAAGTCCGATCAATCTGTAGGAATGGATCAGTCGACTATGGGCGCACTGTGGCAAACCGACTCGCACAAGGCTGAAGCCGACAGCCCGTCACCCGCCCCATTGCCGAAAAAATTCAGACCGCCCCGGCCATGGCGCCGGCTGTTCTGGCTGATCCTGCTGCTGGTGCTGCTCGCCCTGGGTTTTGCCGTGTTGCGCGAGATGCACAGCGCTCGCTGGCAGGCTCGCACCCTCAGCCAATGGGCCGCGCAGTTGACCTACCGCGTCGAACCCGGAGCCAGCGATGCGATTCTGTACCCCGGCGCCGGGCCCTTCGATCAGCGCCTGGGCTACAGCGCCCTGGGCGACTTCCTGCCGCGCCTGCTCAAGCGTAATTACGTGATCGAGTCCCAGGCACGCTTCTCCGCGGCGCTGATGAACTACAGCCGTCACGGCCTGTTTATTCCTTACGCAGAAAAAATCCAGGCCGGGCTGAGCATCACCGATTGCCGCGCCGCGCCGCTGTATCAATTCAATTACCCGACGCAGTTGTATGCGCAGTTCAGCGACGTGCCACCGTTGATGGTGCGCAGCCTGCTGTTTATCGAAAACCGCGAGTTGCTCGACCCGCAGCCGGCCCAGGCCAACCCGGCGGTGGACTGGCCGCGCTTTGCCAAGGCCGCGTGGTCACAGGTTGCGCGCCAGTTGCACCTGCCGGGGCAAACGGCGGGCGGCAGCACCCTGGCCACGCAGTTGGAAAAGTACCGCCATTCGCCGGACGGCCTGACCCTGTCGGGCAGCGAAAAACTGCGCCAGATGCTCTCGGCCAGTGTGCGCGCCTATCAGCACGGCCCCGACACCCTCCTCGCTCGGCAGAACGTGGTGCGCGACTACCTCAACAGCGTGCCGCTTTCGGCAGTGCCCGGCCACGGCGAAGTGCACGGCATGGCCGAAGGCCTGCGGGTGTGGTATGGCGCCGACTTCAACCAGGTCAACCGGGCCCTGGCCGACACCACGAACACCGCGCCCAGCCTGGCGGCCCGTGGCCTGGCGTTGCGCCAAGTGCTGTCGCTGATGATCGCCCAGCGCCGCCCGTCCCACTACCTGACCAAGGGCCGCGATGAGCTGGCGCAGTTGACCGACAGTCACTTGCGACTGCTGGCGCAACAGGGCGTGATCGAGCCGGGATTATTGAAGGCAGCGCTGGCCAGCCAGGTCACCTACCGCGACTGGCAGCAACAACCGACCACCCAGAAGATCGAGGCCAACAAAGGCATCAGCGTGGCCCGCAGCCGCCTGGCCGCGCTGCTCGATCGCCCGCTGTACGACCTCGACCGCCTGGACCTGTCCGCCACCAGCACCTTGCAAGGCCGACTGCAGGAGCAGATCACCGCGTACCTCAAGCAACTGGCCGACCCGGTCTATGCCAAAGAGATCGGGCTGCTGGGCGAGCGCTTGCTCACCCCCGCCAGCACGCCGCAGGTGCGCTACAGCTTTACCTTGTTCGAGCGCACCGCCGACAGCGCGCGCGTGCGGGTGCAGACCGACAACACCGACCAGCCGTTCGACATCAACGAGGGCAGCAAGCTTGAATTGGGTTCTACCGCCAAGTTGCGCGTGCTGACCACCTACCTGCAAATCATCGCCGAGCTACATGAGCGCTACGGCGCATTGACGCCAGCAGCGTTGAAAAAAGTCGAGGTCGCCGAGCAGGACCGCCTCAGCCGTTGGGCCGTGGACTACCTGCTGCAAAATCCCGGCAAATCCTTGGCAGACATGCTCGAAGCGGCCTTGGACCGCACCTATTCGGCCAGCCCCGGCGAAAGCTTTTTCACCGGTGGCGGCCTGCACCGCTTCCATAACTTTCGCAACCAGGACAACGGCCGCAACCCGAGCCTGCGCGATGCCCTGCGCGAGTCGATCAACCTGCCGTTCATCCGCCTGATGCGCGACCTGGTGCGCTACGTCACCTACACCAGCGCCAACAACAGCGCGCAGTTGCTCAAGGACGACAGCGAGCCACGCCGCCAGGAATACCTGGCGCAATTCGCCGACCGCGAAGGCACCGCTTTTTTGCTCAAGTTCTGGAAGAAGTACCAGAAAAAAGACACCCAGGCGCGCCTGGAAACCTTCCTCGACAGTCTGCATCCCACGCCGATCCGCCTGGCGGCCGTGCACCGATACCTGCTGCCCGACGCCAGCCGCGAGAGTTTCAACAGCTTCCTGCGTGCGCGCCTGGCGGGAACCAAAGGCCAGCAGACGCTGAACGACAAACGCCTCGACACGCTGTACGACAGCTACGGCCCAGGCGCCTATGACTTGCCTGACCAAGGCTATATCGCCAAGGTGCACCCGCTGGACCTGTGGCTGATGGGCTACCTGCTCAACCATCCGGACGCGACGTTCAGCGAGATCGTCAAAGCCAGTCAGTTCGAACGCCAGGAGGTTTACAGCTGGTTATTCAAAAGCCGCCATCAGAGCGCCCGCGACGGGCGTATCCGCACCATGCTGGAGATCGAAGCGTTTCTGGATATTCATCAGCGCTGGAAAGCCGTGGGTTATCCGTTTGACCATCTGGTGCCATCGTTGGCGACCGCCATCGGCAGCTCCGGCGACCGCCCGGCAGCGCTGGCCGAGTTGATGGGCATCATCCTCAATGACGGCGTACGCATTCCGGTGCTGCGCATTGACAGCCTGCACTTTGCTGCCGGCACGCCCTATGACACCCGCCTGATCAATGCCCCCGACCGCGCCCGCCGAGTGATGCCTTCCGAGGTGGCGACGGCCCTGCGCGGCGCGCTCTCCCAGGTGGTCGATGCCGGCACCGCCAAACGCGTCGCCGGCAGTTTCAAACACGCCGACGGCACACCGTTGGCCATGGGCGGCAAGACCGGCACCGGCGATAACCGTATCGAAGCCATCGGTGCCGGCGGGCGCATTCTCAGCTCCAAAGCGATCAACCGCACCGCCACCTTTGTGTTTTATATCGGCGAGCGCCACTTCGGCACGCTCACCGCCTTCGTGCCCGGCAGTTCGGCGCAGGGTTTCACCTTCACCTCGGCGCTGCCGGTGCAGGTGCTCAAAGGCATGGCGCCCCTATTGATGCCATACCTGCAAGGCGACGAGCAGAACGCCTGCGTGAGCAGCACCGGTAAATAAGCGTGCAGCGCAAACTGCGATGCAATGGTTATGTATTGGCCTTTCATGGGCATGGGTATCTACACAACTTTTGTAGCCACTGCCAACCGTAACCACGATGCGAAGCGAGCCGCTTTTGCTCTTGCTCTTGCTCTGCTTTTGATCTTGATCTTAGGCGCCCCGTCAAACCACGCTGGCCGGAATTCGACAGGGATTTGGGGGGTAAACCGGCAGGGATGCCGGTTTAGCCGCCCCGCGCCATGGATGGCGCGTGGCGGCGGCCCCCCAAATCCATGGCGGATTACGGGCACACCGAGCCTAAGCGAGGTGCCGAGTGGTGGGGCAAGAGCGCTTTGGTTACTTTCGCGCTTTTCGAAAGTGACCCGCTGTAAAAGCGGAACCCATAGCACGGATATGTACTCGATCAAAGCCCAGCACCCTGGTCGGCCCTGAGGCCGCCATCGGGGGCAAGCCCCCTCCCACAGGTCCGCCGTCGCACCAAAAAGTTGTGTAGATACCCATGCTTTCATGGACGTGATTAGGGTAGGTCATCTGACTTACAGACTACCCAACCCTGTTATTCGAGCCCCGCTACCCGCACGCGGCTTGACCAGCACCGGCTCACATCGGACGACGAGGCCGGTATTCATCTGGCCTATCGCAGTACGCTGGTAGCCCGGTTGAGAAGGTTGGGAGCGTTACCTTGAGCAGCAGAACCCCACCGCCAAATGGAACAACGGCAACACCTTCGACCTGAAGTACCAGCAGCTCGATGAAATGAGCCCGAACGGTCAAGGCGCCAGAAAATCAAACATCAGGTGCACCGTGCCGTAGTAGGACCCGCCCTGGTATCCACCCTGCGGCTCGATCGGAGCAATCTCCAGCTCGACGCGCCGGCCCATGCCCGCCTCGTCAGCGCTGAGTATCTGGGTCGAGTCCAGGGTCAGGGGCACCCGGTTGAACAGCACGCGCAAATCAATACGGTCGCGGCCGCTCAACAGATAGGGCACGTCCCCCAGCCGCGCAGCTACGCCGCCATTGAGGTTTTTCACGTCGAAGTTCTTGCGCAGGCGCCCGAGCCTGGAGGTCGCCAGGTCCCAGGCCAGCAGTTGGTCCTGCGCCATCCAGTCAGGTTCGGAGGGCAGCACATAGGCTTCGTGGATCGGAATGGTGACCGACACATCAAAACTCTGGCGCTCCTGAAACGCCTGTACCGGCCCGCCGATGAACAACGTTGCGACCAGCCCCGCCCATACCGTCAGTTGCTTGAACATTGTCATCACCCGTTGCTGTTGACCGTCATCGGTGTTTTGTCGCGGCCTTCGATCATCTGGAAGCGGTATTCACGTCCGGGCTTCTTCTCGAGCTGCCATTGGCGTCCCGGCAGGATGTGGTGTTTGGTGGTGGCTTCGCAGTCGGTTTTTTTCGCCGCTGAACAGTCCCGGAACTCATCGAGTACCACCACGCTGTTGCCGGCGTTGCGCAGTGTGTACTGGTCGGCGGTCTCGACGACCTTCGTATCGAAGCGGGTGTCCTTGGGCCGCACGAAAAACACCGTGCCGTAACCGGCCATGACGTTGACGCCGGCGGCGAGATCTTTTTTGTACTCGTCGCGCTCGGCGTCGGTCACGGCGAAGTCGTCTTCCTTCTCCGGCACCACCGGGATGAAGCGCACCCGGAAGTAACGCTCCTTGTCGCGCTCGCCCATGTACAGCAAGCGCGTCCCCTGGCGCCCGCCCGCCGGAACGATCAACCGCGCCGGGCTGGCCATCAGGCCGTCGCGGCTGGTGGCGGCGCCCTTGTCATCCGTCAGGGAGGCCACCGGGATTTCCCTGGACGTGCCGTCGGCGTTATAGACAATTTCCAGCACATTGACCTTGATAAAGGCGGTGCTGGTGCCGCCGTTGAACACCCGCTTGAGATAAGAACTGCGGTCGCCCTCCAGGTAGTCATACACCACGCCGACATTGATCGCCGGCCCGGCCTGCGCCGCCAATGACATCAGCAACAGCCCAGCCCCTAACACTGCATGTTTCATGTTTGATTACGCCTTATTGATTGAACGCGGCCCACCACAGGGAGCCGATATGCGAGCCGGGCTCGCCTAGACTTCCGAATCCCAGATCACCGTGGCCACGCCGGAATAGGTGCTGCCGGGTTTCTTGAGCATGTCGGCCACGTCATCCTTGCCCACCTCGAAATGCAACTTGCCCTCGCGGTTGTTCACGTACTGCAACGGCTGGAACAGTTCGGTGCCGACGCCGTCGAGGCGCAGGGGCAGTTTGTTCACGCCCTGGTCGTGCTGATCACGCAAGCCATAGGGCAGGCTCACGGCGACTTGAAGCGGCACTTCGTCACCGTCGTTGTTGCGCAGGCCACAGGTGTTGCCGATCACCAGCCCGCACTCCAGGGTCATCTTGAAACGTGAGCTGGCGGAGATTGCGAAGGTCTGGTCACGCCATAGCCGCGAGGGGCGCCGCCCCTGGTTGAGCCAGGCTTGCCAGCCGCCTTCGGGTAACAGCTCGATGCGATTGCCGCCCGCCGGCAGGTCAATCTTGAGCACGTGCTCCACCGACAAGATGAAGTTGAACGTCAGGGTGTTTTCGTCGGGGATCATGGTGGTGCCGAAATCCATATCGCCGCCCGGGCCCATGGTGTAAGTGATGGACCCCTCATAAGTACCAGCGTCCATACCCAGAGGGTTTGGTGTCTTGAGTTCGTAGCCGTACTCAAGCGTGCTGTAGCTCATCCGCCCGATTTCCATACCATTTGTAACGCTGCAGGCTCCGGCGTTCTCTGGAACGATCCAGAAAAAAAGCGCATACGCTTGTCCCGCCGCCATGTAATTGATCGGCAAGCACGGTGCCGGCGCCCCTCGCCAATAAGCGTTCCAGCCCACGCCTGGCGTGGCCCAGCCGGACACACCCGGTGGATAAGAGACATTCCACCGTCCCCCAATACCGGCAATGCGCATCTGTACCGTCTCCGCACGACCGGTGACGGTGTGAGTCACTTGCAGATCGCGAAATGCCGAGGGCACCTTGAAATAGGCGCTCTGGCGCGGATCCTCCGGAAACGCCGGTATCGGCCCATTGGAATAGGCCCGGAACGAACTGTTACGAATACTGAAGGTATTGACCGCCTCGCACCTGGCTGGAACGTGCCAGGGACACAAGCCACTTTGCGGCGTGGTATTGACGAATTTATTGCTCGTTGGGTTGGCCGGATCGGGGCGAAACACCGCCGTGATCTGCTCGACGATAGCCAGTGCCGGCAAGCTGTAGGTAGCGCCCAAAACCAGCGCGAATGCACAGAGCCCCAAGCGTTTTTTCATTGCGGTAATCAAGGTCATGAACTCCCGTTTCAACCGCCGTCAACCGGCGGTTTCGCCCTTGTGGTTAGCTTCGGCCAGCGTGTCCGGCGTGCAGCGCAGATCACCAATCATCAGCACGTCGTTTTCATCCGGCGCAGTGCTCGGGTCCAGGCGGAACTGGCAGAGCAACTGGTTCTGGTAGCGCACCTGCAGGGTCGGCGCGCTGGCGCTCATCTCCATGGAGAAGAACCCGTCCACTTCGCTGACCCCACGGCTGGCGTGATTGATTACGTGATGGCCTTTAAGCGGCGCGCCGCGTTCATCCAGCAGGCGGCCGAGTACGGTGACGGTTTTCATCACGGTGATCTTGCGGTAGTCCACGCCGCCCTTGTTCAGGTGGTAACTGGAGCGTGCGGGCTGGATGTTCGCCGCCGGCGGGTGGTTGCCTTCGAAGTCGAAGCTCACGCTGCTGCTCTTGTAGGCCGAGACCGGCACGTAGTTGCGCCCCGGACGCAGTACCGCGCTGCCGCCGCCCAGGTCGTCGGCGCGCAGGGCGATCTCGTCGAGGTCGGTTTCCACATCGATGATCATCCCCGCGCCGTTGCCCTGGTACTGGCTGCTGAGCAGCATTTTCCCGGCGCCCGCGACGAAGGTGCTGTTGAGGTTCAAGCCACCACTGAAATCGCCATTGAAGGAGCTGCGCTGCACAAAGCCGTCGCCGCTGACCACGTCGGTACTGAAGTTGGCCATGCCTGACAGGCCGACGCCGTAGGTATCAGTGATCGCCGTGGCCGAGACACTTTGCAGCACATGGTCGGTGAGGTTCTGCCGATACGTGATCGACGCATTGTTATCGCGGCCGCCATCACGGGCGGTGCGGGTGCCGATGCTGCCGGAAATCTGCCGGCCATCGCTGCCCAGGTTCACGCTCAGGCTCACATCCACGCCACGGTTGCGCTGGTCATTGGTGCCGGCGCTGCCGGGGCGGTCGAACACCGAGAAACGCCAGTTGGCATCACTGCCGAAAAAGCTGTCGTGACGGCTCCAGCCCAGGTCCAGCCCCGCACCTTCGACGTTGCCTTGGCTGTGGGACACTCGCATGTTCAAAGTGTTTTTCGCATCAAGGCGATGGTTGACCGACAACGCCGAATTGCTGGCCTGGCCGACAAAGGTGTTGCGCCGCAGGCGCGTGCCGTCGGGCAGGGTTTCGTAGGTGTCGCGGGTGTCGAGCCAGCTGCGGTTGTGACTGAACACCAGGTTGGTCGCGCCGAAGCTGTAGAGCCCTTGCAGGTCAAGGCCCGTGCCATGTTCACGGGTTTGATAAACATTGGCATAGAGGCTGGTGTTGTCGGCAACGGTCCAGTCCACCGAGCTGCCATATTGCAGTTGCTCGCGCACCTGGCGGGCTGACAGGCCAAGAATCACCCGTGGATGCAGCAGGTAATTGAGCGACGCGCCGGCCGTCACCGCACCCGAGGCTTGCTCGTCCCAGTTGCTGAACAGCTTGGTTTCGCGCCCGGCGAACAGGTTGTAGCGCCAGCGGTCTTCGGCGTTGCGCCAGTTACCGGGCTTGTACACCAGCTCCTGGGTAGTGCTGGTGGTGAGGCCGTCTTCCACCAGGCGTACTTCCACCTCATAGATACCGCCGGGCAGTGGCCGGGTGTCCAGGGTTTGCAGGCCGGCGGCCACGGCCTGGGTGTTGATCAACAAGCCGTTGCGATAAATCTCTACCGCTGCCTGACGGTTGGCGGTGACGTAGATCGGGTACACGCTGGGCTTGGGGTTGTTGATCGCCAGGCTGTCGGAACTGCCGTACATGATGCCCAAGGCGGTGTCGGGGCTGGCGCCGAAGCTGCGCAGTTGACGGGTCAGGCCATCGGAATTGGGGGTGAAGTGGCCGAGGCGAAAAAATTGCCCTTCCAGTTCACGCTGGGTATACAGCTCATGAATCGCGTGGCGCATGGGTTGGTCATTACCGCTCTGGCGCGCCAGTTGCAGGTTGAACACCTGGCTCCAGTTGCCCACGCTGGAACTGGCTTGCAAACCATAACGGCCGCCGAGGCTGTCTTGCTGACCGCCATTGAGGTTGAGCTGGTTGTTGATGATCAACCCCAGGCTGCCGCCGTCGGGCTGGTCGTAAAAGCGCGGGGCTTCGCTACTCAGTTCAACGTCCTGCGTGAGGATCGACAACTGCGAGCTTTCCAGATTGTAGTAAGCAGAGATCATCTTTTGCGGGCAAGACTGGGTACAGGCGCCCAACGCCACGCCTTTTTCCAGCAGACCTTGCCAGGTGTCGCGGGTGGCAGCCGGCACCTTGCTGTCGCCGGTGTCGGTGAATTCGAGCAGGGTAACGCGGTCATCCCGGGACAGCACGATCAGCGCTTCGCCAAGCAGTTGGTGGTCCAGGTCTACGCGCACCGCCAGGGGTACATCGAAAAAGTGATCGGCAAAGCCTGCGGGCAAGCCTTGGGCCTGAGTGATCAGGCTGCCGGGCGTGGCTGCACCGGAAGCAGCAGGTGCCGCCAGCGCACTCGTACATATCAGCAGCGCAAGCGCAGCCGCGATAGGCGTCATCGGGAACATGAACGGATACTCTGAATGCCAGGAGACCAGAATCAAAAACCAGGCCGGCGAACGGAGGAGGCATTCGCCGACCTGAAAAGTCATGCCCGCGCCAAGCGGGCATTAAGTGGCATCAAGGCGCTACTGGCAGTACCGCGTCGAAGACCACTGGCATCACGGAGGTGTACGAACCGCGCTGAGTCGCCGAAGGTTTGGCTGCGACGATGCGCATCTCCGCACCTACGCCTGGGGTGGAGTCGGCTTCGTTGACCACTTCCTGTGGGGTGCCGGTCAGGGTCACACCATTGAGGGTGGTGGTGAGCGGGATGTTCTGGCTTGGGTCACCGTTGAACAGCACGGCCGGGCCGCCTTCGATGTAGGCGTGAACCGAACCATTGGTGTTCTTGATGTCGTAGATGGCGCTCAACGGCGCCAGCTCACCGCTGACCAGGTTGTAGGTCATGGTTTCATCGCGACCCCAGTTCGGGTCACGCGGCTGGGCGTGGAACACGGTAGTCGGGATGGTGGCCTTCATGTTGACGGTGTGGCTGGCTTCACCGGCAGCAAAAGCTGTTACCGAGGAGGACAGCGCCATAACAGCCAGGGGAACAGCAATCGCGAACTTCTTGAACATGGTCAATACCTGTAGTTATCAACATTGAGTGATTCGTCGCCAAGTAACCGCCTTAACAACGAACGCGCCGCCGTTAGTTGCAACGCCAAACAATGATCAACTCAAAACAACAGTAGGTATGCAGGCAACCTCTCACGCCTGCGTAGCCCTATTAATCAGGGATTGAGAGAAAAACATGGCACTTTGCCAAAACTTTCAAAGTAGCTGTAAGAACAAGACTACAACACAAAAAACAGGGCCAACCAAAAGAACTTTCGCTCAGAAAAATACCACAAACAAGCTGCCGGACATAAACTTAACTGAGTTTAAACTCTAATTAAAGTTATGACTCTAAAATTAATCGTATTCCACGTATTCCAAGGTCCTCTGCCGGAAAAGGCGCCGACGACCGTTGGTCGCCAAGCCCTATCGTCACGTTAAGATATATCTTAAGTTATATCTAAACCTGTCTGGAGAGACTGCATGAGAAACGAACCTCGCGGTGAATTCGAAAAACGTGGCGGTCGCGGTCCTCGCGTCTTCGCACCGGGTGATCTGAAATTACTGCTGCTGGCGCTGATCGCCGAACAGCCATGCCACGGCTACGACCTGATCCGCCGCATCGAAAGCCTGTTCGACGGCGCCTACAGCCCCAGCCCCGGCGTGATCTACCCGACCCTGACCTTCCTCGAAGAGAGCGAGCTGATCAGCGGCAATGCCGAAGGCGGGAAAAAGCACTACACAATCACCGACGCCGGTCGTCTCTTTCTAAGTGAGCAGGCCGTTGCTCTGGACGGCGTGCGCATGCGCATCGACGTCAGCAAACGCTCACTGCGCGGCCACGACCGCCCACCTGAAATCCATGAAGCGGTGCATAACCTGCGCCACGCCTTGCATTCGCACAACGGGCACTGGAGCCCGCAGGAAATCGTTCGTGTTGCGGCGCTGCTCAATCGCACCGCCCAAGCCATTGCCGACGGGACAGACCAATGAACACACAAGCTATTCACCGCGTAACCCATGAAATAAAACGCCGCCGCCTGGAAGTGCTGCGGGTGGTGGACATCACCCCGCGCATGCGCCGCATCACACTGGGCGGGCCTGAGCTAGCGGGCTTTGTCAGCCTGGGCAGCGACGATCACATCAAGCTGCTGTTCCCGCAGAACGCCGCCGAGCAAGCGGCGCTGGAAAGCCCGACGTTCGCCATCAAGGGCGACGGCCCGCAACCGGCCATGCGCGACTACACGCCACGACGCTACGACCTGAAAATCGGCGAGCTGGATATCGACTTCGTGCTACATGGCGATGGCCCTGCGTCTACCTGGGCCGAGCAGGCGCAGGTCGGTCAGCACCTGTATATCGGCGGGCCACGAGGCTCGATGATCGTGCCGGACATTTTCGACAGCTACCTGCTGATCGGCGACGAAACCGCCCTGCCCGCCATCGGTCGACGCCTGGAAGAACTGCCGGCCGGGCGCAAGGTGCTGGCGGTGATTGAAATCGCGGATGCGGCGGAGCAACAAGCGCTGCAAAGCGCGGCGGACGTCGAGATTATTTGGGTGATGCGCGGCCAGGATGACCTGCTCGACGTGGTGCGCAACCTGACGCTGCCCAGCGGCACGCTGTACAGCTTTGTCGCCACCGAAACCAAGTTGTCACGCCAGGTACGGCGGGTGCTGCTGGATGCGCACAAGGTCAACGAGGAATACCTCAAGGCCGTGGGTTACTGGCGTGCTGAGGGCAGCGGAGAAGAATGAATAAGGTGGGAGCTGGCTTGCCTGCTCCCACCTTAATGGTGCTCACTTTAAATCGAGGGTGATTTGAGGCGCTTGTCCAGGCCAACGATCACCAGCCCAATGACGATAAACCCTGCCAAAATCCCTCCGGCATTCACAAACACTTGTGGATAACCGAGGCTGTCCACATCCATGAACGGGTACTGATACTGCCCGAGCATATGCCCCCGCAGCAGCACATAACCGAAGTACACCAATGGGTAGATCACCCAGCCGGCAATGTGTTTGAGCCGCAACGTACCCTTGGGCACGCACCGCCACCAATACACCACAAACAACAACGGCATGACGTCGTGCAGCAATTCATCGGCGATAAATTGAAAGCCTTGCGGGCTCCACAGATGCCGCAGCAGCAGGTTGTAGGCCAGGCTCACCACCACGATGCTCGCGGCAATCGCGCTACTGATGCGAGGCGCGAGGAAAAACCGCTTGGCGGCTGAGTCGCGCTTGACCAGTGAGTAGCTGAGCACCACGACCACCAAGGTATTGGTCAGAACGGTGAAGAAGCTGAAGAAACTGATCAGGCCGCCCAGCAAGCTCGCGCCACTGGCCCAGCGCGAATAGAGAATCAGGTATTGCTGGATCGCCAACCCCACCCAACCGGCCAACGCCGCCGCCGCAACAAAGCGCTTCATGCACTCAATCCAGTGGGCGTTTGGTACGCATCAGCTTGACGTACAAACCTTCGACCTTTTCCCGCGCCCACGGGGTTTTGCGCAGGAAAGTCAGGCTCGACTTGATGCTCGGGTCACTCTTGAAGCAGCGGATATCAATGCGCTCGGCCAAGCCGCTCCACTCGTAATGCTCCACCAGGGTGGTGAGCACGTGTTGCAGGGTCACACCGTGGAGCGGGTCGTTGCTTGTCGCGGTCATGCCGGGCCTTTTGCAAAAAGAGGAACACAGCCGCGCACCTTAGCCGACGGGGCGAGCAGGTGGAAGCATCGCATTGAATATAGCCCGCCAGGAAAAGTTCCCCTTTTTCACAGAAAAGAGATGTTATATTGTAACCTAAGTTATCAGTCACTTTGCCCAGGAATATCCGATGTCGCTGCCTTCTCTCTGGCGCTTGTCGCCCCTCGCCGCCGCCCTGTTGATTGGCTCCCAGGCCCATGCCCTGGAACTGCCACCCCAAGTAGTCACCGGCAACCCGCTGGGCAGCACACAACTCGCCTCGCCCACCACCGTGCTGGAAGGCGATGACCTGACCCTGCAACAAAAAGGCAGCCTCGGTGAAACCCTGAACAAGCAGCCGGGCGTGTCGTCTTCGTACTTTGGCCCGGGGGCCAGCCGCCCAATCATTCGCGGCCAGGATGGCGACCGCATTCGCATCCTGCGTAACGGCGTGGGGGCGCTGGATGCCTCGTCGCTGTCCTACGACCACGCGGTGCCACTGGATCCGATCAACGTTGACCGCATCGAAATCGTGCGGGGCCCGGCAGCCCTGCTGTACGGCGGCAGCGCCATCGGTGGGGTGGTCAACACCTTCGACAATCGCATCCCCACCGAAGCCATCGAAGGCATCCATGGCGCTGGCGAGTTGCGCTACGGCGGCGCCGACACCACCCGCAGCAGCGCCGGCAAGCTGGAAGCCGGCAACGGCACCTTCGCCTTGCACCTGGATGCCAATGCGCGCGAGTTCAACGACCTTAAAATCCCAGGCTATGCCCGCAGCCGCCACGCGCCGGAAAGCGAAAACGGACCCGGCAAAAACGGGCGCCTGGGTAACAGCAATGGGCGCCAGGACGGCGGCGCGGTGGGCGGTTCCTACACCTGGGACGATGGTTATGCCGGGCTGTCCTACAGTAATTACGACAGTAACTACGGCTCACCCGCCGAGCAGGATGTGCGCATCCGCATGAAACAGGACCACTACGCCTTTGCCTCCGAGATCCGCAACCTGCAAGGGCCGTTTACCTCGGTGAAAATCGACGCCGGGTACACCGACTACGAACACCGCGAAATCGAAGGCGGTGAAACCGGCACCACCTTCAAGAACAAAGGCTATGAAGCGCGGGTGGAAGCTCGTCACCAGCCGATTGGCCCATTCGATGGCGTGGTCGGCGCCCAAGTGACCCGCAACGAGTTCTCGGCCCTGGGCGAAGAAGCCTTCGTGCCGCAGACCGACACCAACGCCGGCGCGCTGTTTATCCTCGAAGAAATGCAAGCCACCGAACGCCTGAAACTCAGCCTCGGCGCACGCCTGGAACACACCAGCGTCGACCCGAACGCCAAAGGCAACGAGCGTTTTGCCAATGCCGACAAGAGCAGTGACTTCACCGCCGGTAGCCTGTCGTCAGGTGCGGTGTACACCCTCACGCCGATCTGGTCCCTGGCCGCCACCCTCGGCTACACCGAACGCGCGCCGACCTTTTACGAGCTGTACGCCAACGGCGCCCACGTTGCCACCGGTACCTACGAGTTGGGCGATGCCAACCTGAAGAAAGAAAAGGCCGTGTCCAGCGACCTGGCCCTGCGCTTTGACAACGGCACCCACAAGGGCAGCTTCGGCGTGTTCTATAGCCACTTCTCCAATTACATCGGCTTGTTGGGCACGGGTCGTACCCTGAACGATGAAGGCGAAGAGGACGCGGGAGGTATTCCCGAGTACGAATATTCTGGCGTGCGCGCACGTTTCGCCGGCTTCGAAGCCCAGGATCACTGGAAGCTCGGCGAAGGCGCCTACGGTAAGTTTGCGCTGGAACTGTCGGGCGACTACACCCGCGCCACCAACCTGGACACCGGCGAAGCCTTGCCGCGCATTGCGCCATTGCGTTTGAACAGCGGCTTGCTGTGGGAACTGAATCGCTGGCAAGCGCGTATCGACGTGGAACATGCCGCAGGCCAAGGGCGTGTGCCGGACAACGAAAGCGGCACCGATGGCTACACCACCCTCGGCGCCAGCGCGGGGTATCGCTTCAATGTGGGCGGCAGCCAGTGGCTGGCGTTCGTCAATGGCGAGAACCTGACCAACCAGACCGTGCGCTATGCCAGCTCGATCCTGCGCGACATCGCACCGGCGCCGGGGCGCAGTGTGCAGTTCGGCATCCGCACCACTTTCTAACCGTCACCTCACCCCCCCTGTAGGAGCGAGCTTGCTCGCGAAAAACGCCAACGATAACGCGCGCTTCCTGAATAAACGCGGCGCCTGTGAGTTTTTCGCGAGCAAGCTCGCTCCTACAGAGATAGAGCCTGCCATCAGGCTATTTTTGCAGCGACTATCTGTCACTGTTACCAAAACTGAAATGATGCATCTTGCGATTCACCCTTTCTCAAAACGCCCCGCCGCATTATCCTTCGCAACAATCTGAAACGCTTCACCTCCCGGTCGACTCCCTTTGCCGAATTTCTTCCTGCACAAAGACAGCGCTGTCTTGAATCGACCTGCGCCAGGGGATTGATTGCCCGCCTGTGGATAACCCGGTTATCCACAGAAAAAACCAAAAATAACGATGAACCAAGCCCGAGCCGAATCGTCATCTACAGTGAGTGAAGCACGGGGTTACATAATTCCAACGTAACGGAGAAACACACTATGAGCACTGATGGTGCCTCAAGCCCAAGCCGCCTGTTGCCCAGGCTGCTGGGGGTCTTGCTGCTGATCATGGGGCTGGCCTTGCTGGCCGGTGGCGTCAAGCTGAGTATGCTCGGCGGGTCGCTGTACTACCTGCTGGCCGGTATCGGCATTGCCGTGACCGGCGTATTGCTGCTGGCCACTCGCCGCGCCGCGCTGGGCCTGTATGCACTGGTGTTGTTTGCCAGCACCGTGTGGGCCCTGTGGGAAGTGGGCCTGGACTGGTGGCAACTGGTGCCGCGTCTGGCCCTGCTGTTCGCCCTCGGCATCGTCATGCTGCTGCCGTGGTTTCGTCGGCCATTGCTGCGTGGCCAAGCCGCACCGCTGGGCACTGGCGCGCTGAGCGTTGCCGTGGTGCTGGCGGGCGCGACCGCCCTGGCCAGCCAATTCACCAACCCTGGTGAAATGGTCAAGACCGGCCAACTGGACCGCGACGCGGTGCCGGGTATGGCCAGCGCTGCGCCAACCCAGGCCGATGGCGACTGGAACTCCTATGGCCGCTCGGCCTTCGGTGACCGTTACTCGCCACTGGCACAGATCACCCCGGAGAATGCCCATAAGCTGGTGCCGGCGTGGACTTATCGCACTGGCGACATCCCTGGCCCAGGCGATCCCGGTGAAACCACCGCCGAAAATACCCCGCTGAAAGTCAATGGCATGCTCTACGTGTGCACACCGCACAGCCAAGTGATTGCCCTGGACCCGGATACCGGCAAGGAAATCTGGCGTTTCGACCCGAAGATCACCACCCAGGGTGCTGAGAGCTTCAAAGGTTGGGCGCACATGACCTGCCGTGGCGTGTCGTACCACGATGACGCTGCCTACGCTTCCGAGCAGAGCCCGACTGGCACTGCCAGCCCGGCCGCCGCACCGAATGCCTGCCCGAAACGCATCTTCGTGCCGACTGCCGACACCCGTCTGATCGCCCTGAACGCCGACACCGGCAAGATGTGCGAAGACTTCGGTGACAAAGGTCAGGTCGACCTGCGTGCCAACATCGGTAGCTTCGCCCCAGGCGGTTACTACTCCACGTCGCCACCGGCCGTGACCAAGAACCTGGTCGTGATCGGCGGTCACGTGACCGACAACGTTTCCATCGACGAGCCAAGCGGCGTGATCCGCGCGTTCGACGTGCACACCGGCAAGCTGGTGTGGAACTGGGACAGCGGCAACCCGGACGACACCACACCGTTGGCCGAGGGCAAGACCTACACCCGCAACTCGCCGAACATGTGGTCCATGTTCGCCGTGGATGAAAAACTCGGCATGCTCTACCTGCCGATGGGCAACCAGATGCCCGACCAGTACGGCGGCGACCGTACCGATGAGTCCGAGAAGTACGCCGCGGGCCTGACCGCCCTGGACATCGACACCGGCCACGTGAAGTGGACCTTCCAGTTCACCCACCACGACCTGTGGGACATGGACGTGGGCGGCCAGCCTTCGCTGATCGACATCAAGACCGCTGCGGGCGTGAAGCAAGCGGTGATGGCGTCGACCAAGCAAGGCAGCATCTACGTGCTGGACCGCGCCACTGGCCAGCCAGTGGTGCCCGTCAATGAAATCCCGGTGCCACAGGGCGCAGTGGCGGGCGACCGCACCTCCCCTACCCAACCCAAGTCCGACCTGAACTTCATGCCGCCGCCGTTGAAAGAACGCGACATGTGGGGCGTGACACCGTTCGATCAGATGCTGTGCCGGATCGATTTCAAATCCATGCGCTATGACGGCCCGTTCACCCCGCCGTCCCTGCAAGGTTCGATCGTGTACCCAGGCAACTTCGGCGTGTTCGACTGGGGCGGTATCTCGGTTGACCCGGTGCGCCAGATCGCCTTCGTGAACCCAAGCTACATGGCGTTCAAATCGAAGCTGATCCCGGCTGCCGACATTGCCAAGCAAGGCCCACGCGTCAGCGAAACCGAAGGCGTGCAGCCGAACAAAGGCGCCCCGTATGGTGTGATCCTTGAAGCACTGCTGTCGCCGATGGGCCTGCCGTGCCAGGCACCGGCCTGGGGCTACGTGGCGGCGGTCGACCTGACCACCCACCAGACCATCTGGATGCACAAGAACGGCACCGTGCGCGACAGCTCGCCGGTTCCAATCCCACTGACCATGGGCGTGCCTAGCCTGGGCGGTACGTTCACCACCGCCGGTGGCGTCGCGTTCCTCAGCGGCACCCTGGACCAGTACCTGCGTGCCTATGACGTGAAAAACGGCAAGCAACTGTGGGAAGGCCGCCTGCCTGCAGGCGCGCAAACCACCCCGATGACCTACACCGGCAAGGACGGCAAGCAATACGTGCTGGTCATGGCGGGCGGTCACGGTTCCCTGGGGACCAAGCAGGGTGATTATGTAATGGCGTTCAAACTGCCGGATTAAGTAGCGCTGGCGGTAAAAAAGCGGCGGCCCGAACGGGCAGCCGCTTTTTTTTGCCTGCTGATAATGCCCCAGCGTTTCCCCTCAACCCTTTAAAACTAATTTAGTGCGCACGCCCTGCGTAATACAAAAGACGTACGGATAAAACTTTAAAGGGAGCTTCACTGCATGACGGACCATGTCGCTACAAAACCAATTCTTTCCACCCCCACAAAAATCCTGGAGCTTGAACACCTCAATACTGCCAGTTTGAAAAAACTCATCAGTGGCGAAGTGCTTGCCATTCGGGTACCTGAATTTGCCAACGCAACCACCAGCGCACGGTTGATTCAGGCCATCGACGATACCGCCACCCTGGAACACTATGGTCATGAAACCTATGAAGAGGGGCGCATCGTTCAGCACTTCTATGGTGTGCATCGCTGGGGCAACCCGTTCAACTCCACGTACGGCAAGGCCGCCGGCGGTGACGCACAAGAAAAATATTATGCAGACGCGGCCCGTATGCGCGGCCTTATCGACAGCCTCTGTGCGCCGCAAAAACCGCCCATTCAACAGCTGATGGAACAGTTCCAAGCGCTCTGGCCGCAAGGTGCAACAGCCGCTTCGTTCCAGGGCCGACCGATGTTTTGCGGGATCATCCGCGTCATGTTCCCGGAGACGGCGCACCTCTCGGAAACGGTGCCCCATGTGGATTGCCTGCCCCGCACAATCGCTGAACTGCAGCATCAATTCAGCGCCAATATCTACCTGCAAACACCGCCTTCGGGGGGCGAGTTGATCATCTGGGATACCCAAGCCTTTAGCTATGATGAGGTCAAGCGCTTCGAAGGTGCCCAACTGCCCGAACAGTGTTTACAAAAACCGCTGCGCATCCGCCCACGCCAGAACGAACTGGTGCTCATCAATACCCGCCGCCCCCACGCCATCTGCGGGTTCGATTCGGGAAAACGCGTCAGCATGCAGTCGTTTATCGGCTATACCCCCGGCGAACCGTTTTACTTCTGGTGCTAATACTTTTATTGCTCGTGCACATGGACGTTTATCTATGACCCCCGAAGAATTCCGCCAACATGGCTATGCCATGATCGACCTGATTGCAGACTACCGACAGAACATCGAACAACGCGGCGTGCAGCCCACCACCCGACCTGGCGAGATCAAAGCTGCCCTGCCGGCCAGCCCGCCTGACACCGCCGAACCGTTCGAACAGATCATGGGCGACGTCGAAAAACTGATCATGCCCGGCTTGCTGCATTGGCAGCATCCCAGTTTCTTCGGGTTCTTCCCTTCCAATGTGGAACTGTCCTCAGTGCTGGGCGATTGCCTGAGCACCGGCCTGGGTGTGATTGGGTTGTCCTGGCAATCCAGTCCGGCTCTCACCGAAATAGAGGAAGTCACCACCGACTGGCTGCGCGACATGCTCGGCCTGGGCAACACGTGGAGCGGTGTGATCCAGGACTCTGCGTCCACCTCCACGCTGGTGGCGCTTATCAGCGCCCGGGAACGCAGCTCCGATTACGCGCTGATGCACAACGGCCTGCAAAACAGCAGCGCGCCCCTGATCGTCTACACCTCAGCCCATGCCCACAGCTCGGTCAACAAGGCGGCGATCCTGGCCGGGTTCGGCCAGA
Source organism: Pseudomonas sp. PA-7-1E (assembly GCF_021605325.1). Classification (NCBI taxonomy): domain Bacteria; kingdom Pseudomonadati; phylum Pseudomonadota; class Gammaproteobacteria; order Pseudomonadales; family Pseudomonadaceae; genus Pseudomonas; species Pseudomonas sp. PA-7-1E. The sequence goes on along the minus strand of NZ_WKFA01000006.1, from coordinate 71,859 downwards.
ACCATATCCGCACCATCGCCACCGACGCACACCATGCAATGTCGCCCCAGGCACTGGCGCACGCCATCGAACAGGACCTGGCCGCCGGTAACACGCCCTGCGTGGTGATTGCCACCACCGGCACCACGGCCGCCATGGCGATCGACCCCCTGGATGCAATTGGCGAACTGACCCAACGTCACGGCCTGTGGCTGCATGTGGACTCGGCCATGGCCGGCGCCGCAATGATCCTGCCAGAATGCCGGGCCTTGTGGGATGGCATCGAAAAGGCTGACTCCCTAGTGCTCAACCCGCACAAATGGCTGGGCGCGGCATTCGATTGCTCGGTGTACTTCGTGCGCGACCCCGAGCATTTGATTCGCATCATGACCACCAACCCGAGTTACCTGCAGTCCAGCGCAGACGGCCAAGTGCGAAACTACCGTGACTGGCGGATCTCCCTTGGCAGCCGTTTCCGCGCCTTGAAGTTGTGGTTCCTGATACGCGAGCAAGGCGTCAGCGGCCTGCAAGCGCGGTTGCGGCGAGACCTGGCCAATGCGCGCTGGCTGGCAGAGCAGATCGAAGCCACTGAGCACTGGACACTGGTGGCCACGCCCGCCTTGCAAACCCTGTGCATTCGCCATGAACCGCCGGGTTTGGAAGGCCAGGCACTGGACCATCACACGCGAGCCTGGGCAGAAAAACTCAACCAGTCAGGCGATGCTTACGTCACCCCCGCCATCCTCGATGAGCGCTGGATGGTGAGGGTGTCCATCGGCGCGCTGGGCACCGAGCATCAGCATGTCCAAAGGTTGTGGGTGCGATTGCAAGCCCTGGTCGCTTGAACGCTGCCAAAGTAGCCCCCCTGTGGCGAGGGAGCTTGCTCCCGCTGGGCTGCGCAGCGGCCCCAAGATCCTGGGAGCGCTTCGCACTCCAGCGGGAGCAAGCTCCCTCGCCACAGTCAAACTGTCTAGGTTGGCACCTGCTCACGCCGCATCCACCGCTCGAACGCCATGGCATTGAGCGGCCGGCTGATCAGGTAGCCCTGGGCCGTGTCGCAGTTCCAGCGTTTGAGCAAGGTGAGGCTGTGTTCGAACTCCACGCCCTCGGCGACCACCTTGAGCCCCAGGCTATGGCTCATCTCGATGGTGGAGCGCACGATCACGCCGTCGCCGCTGGTGCTGTCGAGGTTGCGCACAAAGGACTGGTCGATCTTCAGCTCTTGCACCGGTAGGCGCTGCAATTGGGCGAGGGACGAGTAACCGGTGCCGAAATCATCCACCGACAGGCTGATCCCGCAATTGCGCAACTGCTCCAGCACGCTGAGGGCCTGCTGCGGGTTGTGCATGATGGCGCTCTCGGTAATCTCGAAAATCAAATGCTCGGCGCCCACATGGTATTGGGCCAACAGCGCAGTGACGCGAATGGCCAAGTCATCATCCGCCAAGTCGTTCACGGAGATATTCACCGACAGCTGGATAACCAGCCCACGCTGCGCCCATTCGGCAATCTGGCGGATGGCTTCCTCGATCACCCACAGCGTTAGCGCGCTCATGCTACCGGTGCGTTCGGCCAGGGGAATGAACTCCCCGGGGGCCACTTGCCCCAGCGTCGGGTGCTGCCAGCGCAGCAAGGCTTCGGCCTGGCTCACATGGCCGTGCCGCAGATCGAGCTTGGGCTGGTAGCACAGGAACAACTCGCCTTCGATCACGGCGCGGCGCAAGTCGCGAATCAGGGTGATCTGGCGTTGGTGGGCGAGGTCGCGGTCCGGTTGGTAGATCTGCAAATGCCCCGGCAAGTTGGCCGCGTCGTGCCGGGCGATGGCCGCGCGGTTGATCAACTCTTCCACTTGCTGCCCATCGGCAGGGTACGCGGCGATGCCGATACTCACCTCATGGCGCACTTCGTCATTGCCGATGCGCAGGGGTTCGGTCAACGCCCCATGCAACTGGTCGGCGCGGGCCACGGCAGAATCGATCTCGGTGTTTTCCAGCAACAACAGAAACTCACTGCCGGCAATGCGCGCCGCGGTGTCGCTGGCCAACAGGCTACTGGACAAGCAGCGGCTGGCCTCGCACAACATGTGCTCGACACCTTCGGGGCCAAACCCTTCGTTGATGACTCGGTAGTTTTCGATCCCCACATACAGCAACACCACTGGCCGACGTGCGCTGACCGCACTGCCCAGGCGCTCCATCGCCAGGGCACGGTTGGGCAATCCGGTGAGCGGGTCATGCAAGGCATTGTGGGCCAGTTGCCGTTCGCGCAGGGCGATGCCGCTTTGCATGGCATTGAACGCACGCGCCAGCAGGCCGAACTCGTCGTGGCTGCGCACCCGCACCGGGGTGCGGTAGTCACCAGCCCCGATCCGTTCAGCGGCTTGCACCAGCGCATTGAGCGGGCGTGACACTCGCCGCGCCAGGAATAATGCCACCGCCAGCGAGACCAGCAGCACCGCCAGGGCAATCCCCATGAACTGCCGGTCCAGCGGCGCGAAGGATTCCAGCGCATGGTCCAGCGGGCTTTGCAGCAACACGCGCACTTCATCGCCTTCGCCGCTGTTGGCCAAGGGCAACACTTGGCTGAGCACACGCTGGCCATGGAACAGCTGGATCTTCGCCTCAGGATCGACCTGCGTGCCATGCAAGAGGCTGATAATGCTTGGGCGCCAATTGCCAGGGTGGGTGGTGAACAGCTGACCGAGATGGCCGTCCTGCACACTGAGGAACGACACCTCCAGGTTGCTCATGGAGCGCAGTTCATGGGCGAATTGCGTGTCCATGGGAAAGCCCATGACCACGCGTGCGATCGGCACAGGCCCGAGCACATCTTTTTGCACCAGCAAATAGGGGCGCCCGGCCATGGCGACGATCAACATTTGCTGGCCGCTGCGCCGCGCCTTGCGCAAGGCATCGGCATACGGGAACAACTGGCCCCGCGTCTGCACCAGCAGGGTACTGACCATGACCCTGTCATCCAGGCCCAGCACCACCACTTCGCTGGAACTGACCCCGGTGCCATGGGTGCCCAGGGCCTCCAGGATCGGCACCGTCCGGCCGCCGGCCACCGCCTGCTTGAACGGCCCATCGGCGGTGAGCCAGTCCAACCCGTACTGCAAGCGCCGCCCGCGCAGGTCCAGCAGGCGCTCGAACACCTGACGCCCGGTGTTCAACTGTACGTCGGCCTGGTTCTCCACCGCACGGGTGGTGGCAGCGTGCACGGCAAAATAGGTGGCGGCCACGACCACCAGCAACAACAGCGCCAGCACTCCGGCTATGCGGGTCTGAAACGTGTGGCGCCAGTGCATGGCCGCGCCCTCGGGCCGCGCTCGTCGCTCTTGGCCGTGCTTTCCTTGTGTCATACGCGTCCCTGCCGACTGCTAACCGGCGTCAAAAAAACATCCTTTTTTATGGGGAATTTTATTAAAGCAGGTTAGCTGGGACTGGGGATAAGTAAACCCAATAAAAGCTGGGTCTAGCCGTCACATTATTGACGATCAGTTCGAAAAGCGGAGGGGTAAAGTACGTTGACCGCAACTCTCCCGTTATTTCATGCAAATTGTTGCTAACGACGCCCCCCCATTGAAACCACCGCAACCCCGCCCCATCTAACCTGCATACTTACTGATGCAGGTGCCCCATGAGCGACCAGCAAGAATTTCCAGATTACGACCTCAACGATTACGCCGACCCCGAAAACGCTGAAGCCCCCTCGTCCAATACTGGCCTGGCCCTGCCTGGGCAAAACCTGCCGGACAAGGTCTACATCATCCCGATCCACAACCGGCCGTTTTTCCCGGCACAAGTGTTGCCGGTGATCGTCAATGAAGAACCCTGGGCCGAAACCCTGGAGCTGGTGAGCAAATCCGACCACCACTCCCTTGCGCTGTTTTTCATGGACACGCCGCCCGAAGACCCACGGCACTTCGACACCTCCGCCCTGCCGCTGTACGGCACCCTGGTGAAGGTGCACCACGCCAGCCGCGAGAACGGCAAGCTGCAGTTCGTCGCCCAGGGCCTGACCCGCGTGCGCATCAAGACCTGGCTCAAGCACCACCGCCCACCTTACCTGGTGGAAGTCGAATACCCGCATCAGCCCAGCGAGCCGACCGATGAGGTCAAGGCCTACGGCATGGCGCTGATCAATGCGATCAAGGAACTGCTGCCCCTCAACCCGCTGTACAGCGAAGAGTTGAAGAACTACCTCAACCGCTTCAGCCCCAACGATCCGTCGCCGCTCACCGACTTTGCCGCGGCACTCACCTCGGCGACAGGTAATGAACTGCAGGAAGTGCTGGACTGCGTGCCCATGCTCAAACGCATGGAAAAAGTGCTGCCGATGCTGCGCAAAGAGGTGGAAGTCGCGCGCCTGCAAAAAGAACTCTCCGCCGAGGTAAACCGCAAGATCGGCGAGCACCAGCGTGAGTTCTTCCTCAAGGAACAACTCAAGGTCATCCAGCAGGAGCTGGGCCTGACCAAGGACGATCGCAGCGCCGATGTCGAACAGTTCGAACAGCGCCTGCAAGGCAAAGTGCTGCCGGCGCAAGCGAAAAAACGCATTGATGAAGAACTGAACAAACTGTCGATCCTGGAAACCGGTTCGCCGGAATACGCCGTCACGCGCAACTACCTGGACTGGGCCACCTCGGTGCCGTGGGGCGTGTACGGAGAAGACAAACTCGACCTCAAGCACGCGCGCAAAGTGCTCGACAAGCACCATGCGGGCCTGGATGACATCAAGAGCCGCATCCTCGAATTCCTAGCGGTGGGCGCCTACAAGGGCGAAGTCGCCGGTTCCATCGTATTGCTGGTAGGCCCGCCGGGCGTGGGCAAGACGAGTGTGGGCAAGTCCATCGCCGAATCCCTGGGGCGGCCGTTCTATCGCTTCAGTGTCGGCGGCATGCGCGACGAGGCCGAGATCAAGGGCCACCGGCGCACCTACATCGGCGCCCTGCCTGGCAAGCTGGTGCAGGCGTTGAAAGACGTGGAAGTGATGAACCCGGTGATCATGCTCGACGAGATCGACAAGATGGGCCAGAGCTTCCAGGGCGACCCGGCGTCGGCGCTGCTCGAAACCCTGGACCCGGAGCAGAACGTCGAATTCCTCGACCATTACCTGGACCTGCGCCTGGACCTGTCCAAAGTGCTGTTCGTGTGCACCGCCAACACCCTGGACTCAATCCCCGGTCCATTGCTGGACCGCATGGAAGTGATTCGCCTGTCGGGCTATATCACCGAAGAAAAAGTCGCCATCGCCAAGCGCCACTTGTGGCCCAAGCAGTTGGAAAAAGCCGGCGTGGCCAAAAACAGCCTGACCATCACCGACGGTGCCTTGCGCGCCTTGATCGACGGTTATGCGCGAGAGGCCGGCGTGCGTCAGTTGGAGAAACAGTTGGGCAAGCTGGTGCGCAAGGCGGTGGTAAAACTGCTGGATGAGCCGGACTCGGTGATCAAGATCGGCAACAAGGACCTGGAAAGCTCCCTGGGCATGCCGGTATTCCGTAATGAGCAAGTGCTGTCCGGCACCGGCGTGATTACCGGCCTGGCGTGGACCAGCATGGGCGGCGCCACCTTGCCGATCGAAGCGACGCGCATCCACACGCTCAACCGCGGCTTCAAGCTCACCGGGCAGTTGGGTGAAGTGATGAAAGAGTCCGCCGAAATCGCCTACAGCTACATCAGTTCCAACCTGAAGTCGTTTGGCGGCGATGCGAAGTTCTTCGACGAAGCTTTCGTGCACTTGCACGTGCCGGAAGGCGCCACGCCGAAAGACGGCCCGAGTGCCGGCGTGACCATGGCCAGTGCGTTGCTGTCCCTGGCCCGCAACCAACCGCCGAAAAAAGGCGTGGCGATGACCGGCGAACTGACCTTGACCGGGCATGTACTGCCGATTGGCGGGGTGCGCGAGAAGGTGATTGCGGCGCGGCGCCAGAAGATTCACGAGTTGATCTTGCCGGAGCCCAACCGTGGCAGCTTTGAAGAGTTGCCGGACTATTTGAAGGAAGGGATGACGGTGCACTTTGCCAAGCGGTTTGCGGATGTGGCGAAGGTGCTCTTCTGAGAAATATCCAGACCTGATCATTCCCACGCTCTGCGTGGGAATACATCCCGCAAAACCCCACCTTGTCACACCTTGTCTCATCTTCGGTTATGCTCCCCCTTCGTCGTGTATTAACGGAGCCTTCATGACCGCTGCCCGCCTGTTTCTCCCCTTGAGCCTTGCCCTGCTGGCCGCATGCGCCAGTGCCCCCAAGCAAAACGTCAGCGTGGACAACCAGAGCGCCTGCCCGCTCCAGCTTAAAAACGGGCAAAACCTGATCCTCACCCTGCCCAGCAACCCCACCACCGGTTACCGCTGGGCCATCCAGGACTCCGCCGGCGGCGTGTTGCGCGCCTTGAGCCCCGAGGTCTACAGCAGCACCGAGTCCGGCGTGATCGGCGGTGGCGGCCAGTCCACCTGGCGCTTCCAGGCGTTTGCCGCAGGGCAAGGGCGTTTGCGCCTGACATCCCAGCAACCTTGGGAGCCGGAGGCCGAACCTGCCGAAACCTTTGACTGCGCCATTACGGTGAACTGATATGCCATGGCTGATCCTTGCCTTGATGGGCGCCGGCACCTTTGTCTATGGCTTGGCGACCCATGCGACGCTGCTGTGCCTGCTGGTCAAGCCACTGCCGGTGCTGGCGCTGCTGGGTTGGCTGCATGACGCGCCGCCCACCGAGTATCGACGCTGGATCAGCCTGGGGTTGATTTTTTCCCTGGTGGGCGACGTGTTGCTCGCCTGGCCAGGCGACCTGTTTATCTTTGGCCTGGGCGCGTTTCTGTTCGCGCACCTGGCCTATCTCAAAGCCTATTTCAGTGACTGTCGGCGCTTGGCGCTGCTGCCGCTGGTGCTGGCCATCGGCGTAGGCGCAATCTTGCTGAGCATCCTGATCTCCCACGGCCTCGGTGAGCTTTTGATACCGGTGGTGGTTTACGCGCTGGTGATCAGCGCCATGCTCTGGCGTGCGTTGGCGCGACTGGACAGCGAGGTGCCCAAGCGTTCAGCGTGGCTGGCGGCGGCGGGTGCGGTGTCGTTTGTGGTTTCCGACGCACTGATCGGCATCAACCGGTTTGTGCTGGCGTTCGAGGCAGCGCCGTATTTGCTGATCGCCACCTACTGGCTCGGGCAATGGGGCATCACCGCCTCGGCTTTCCATCAGACAACCCGCGCATCCGAGGGCCAACTTGGCTAAAATGCCGGCCTTTCCCCCACCGTCGCCGGAACAGCCGTGAGCAAAGAACCCGATCGCCTATTCGCCCAGCCCCTGCCCCAGGTGCCGGACTTCGCCTTTAACGAGGATGTGGTGCGGGTGTTCCCGGACATGATCAAGCGCTCGGTGCCGGGTTACCCCACCATCGTCGAGAACCTCGGCGTGCTGGCCGCGCAATTTGCCCAACCGGGTAGCGTGCTGTATGACCTGGGCTCTTCCCTGGGTGCCGTGACCCAAGCCCTGCGCCGCCATGTACGCACCGAGGGTTGCCGGGTGATCGCCGTGGACAACTCCGCCGCGATGGTCGAGCGCTGTCGCGAATACCTCAATGGCCAGGACTCGATGTTCCAGGAGTTGCTGCCCGTGGAGGTGATCGAGGGCGATATTCTCGCCCTGCAATTCAAGCCCGCCTCGGTGGTGGCCCTGAACTTCACCCTGCAATTTATCGCCCCCCAGGAGCGCCTGGCGTTGCTTGGGCGCATTCGCCAGGCGCTGCTGCCGGGCGGGGCCTTGATCCTCTCGGAAAAGCTGCGCTTTAACGATGTTGAAGAGCACGCGCTGCTGACCGACCTGCATATCGCCTTCAAGCGCGCCAACGGCTACAGCGAGCTGGAAATCGCCCAGAAGCGCAGCGCCATCGAAAACGTCATGAAGCTCGACAGCCTCGAAGAACACCGCGAACGCCTGCTGGCGGCCGGGTTCTCGAAAGTCGTGCCGTGGTTCCAGTGTCTTAACTTTGCCTCGTTGATTGCCTTGCCATGATTGATTTGTCCCCCCTCGCCCGCCACCTGGTCGGCACTCCTTTGGCCGTGTGGGCCCAGGGCCTGCAAGCGCAGCTCGATAGCAAGATGGAAAAAGGCCATGGCGACCTGGAGCGCTGGCAGAGCGCCTTGGATGCGCTGCCGAAGATCCAGCCCAACAGAGTAGATTTGCTCAACGGCCTGGTGCTGGACACCGATTGCGACGACGCCACCCGCGAACAGATGCACACGGCGCTGATGGGCCTGAGCCCCTGGCGCAAAGGCCCGTTCCATCTGTTCGGCGTGCATGTGGACACCGAGTGGCGTTCGGACTGGAAGTGGTCGCGGGTCGCGCCGCACCTGGACCTCAAAGGCAAGCGCATCCTCGATGTGGGCTGCGGCAACGGCTACTACATGTGGCGCATGCTCGGCGCCGGGGCCGACAGCGTGATTGGCGTGGACCCCAACTGGCTGTTCTTCTGCCAGTTCCAGGCGGTGCAGCGCTACTTGTCCGAGCCCAAGGCCTGGCACTTGCCGTTCCCGTTCGAAGACTTGCCGGCGAACCTGGAAGGCTTTGACACGGTATTTTCCATGGGCGTGTTCTACCACCGCCGCTCGCCCATCGAGCATTTGCTGGCGTTGAAGGACACCCTGGTCAAGGGCGGCGAGTTGGTGTTGGAAACATTGGTGGTGGAAGGCGACCAACAACAAGTGCTGGTGCCAGAAGACCGTTATGCCCAGATGCGCAACGTGTGGTTCCTGCCGTCGGTGCCGGCGTTGATGCTGTGGCTGCGCCGGGCCGGGTTCAGTGACGTGCGGTGCGTGGATGTGAGCGTGACCACGGTTGAGGAGCAGCGTGGGACGCACTGGATGAAGTATCAGTCGCTGAGTGATTTCCTGGACCCTGAGGATCACAGCAAGACCATTGAAGGGCTGCCGGCGCCGATGCGGGCGGTGATCATCGCTCGTAAATGACACCACTATGATCGTTCCCACGCTCTGCGTGGGAATGCCTCTTGAGACGCTCTACGTCACGCTTTGGGACGCAGAGCGTCCTGTGCTGCGTTCCCACGCAGAGCGTGGGAACGATCATCACGGTTTGGCTCGTCGGGCTTTGAAGAACTCGCTCAGGACAGCCCCACACTCCTCGGCCAATACCCCGCCTTCAAACAACACCCGATGGTTAAGAAAACCCTGGGTAAAAAACTGCCCCTGGCTTTGCACGATGCCCGCCTTCGGCTCCAACGCGCCATACACCACCCGCGCCACCCGCGAATGCACGATCAGCCCGGCACACATGCTGCACGGTTCCAGCGTCACGTACAGCGTGCTGCCCACCAGCCGATAGTTGCTGATCGCCTGAGCAGCGGCGCGGATCGCGACCATTTCGGCATGGGCGCTGGGGTCGTTGCCACTGATGGGGCAGTTGAAGCCGCGGCCGATGATTTCACCGCCCTGCACCAGCACCGCACCCACCGGCACTTCGCCCAATGCAGCGCCTTGGGCGGCGAGCGCCAGGGCTTCGCGCATAAAGTCCTGGTCGCGGCTGCGGTCGATAATCGCGGCGGGACGAATCTGGCGCATCACGCCACCTCGATGGCGGCCATCAGGCCGGTTTCCATGTGGTCGATCACATGGCAATGGAACATCCACACCCCTGGGTTATCCGCCACCAAGGCCACGCGGGCGCGTTCGTTCTTGCCCAGCAGGTAGGTGTCGGTGAAATACGGGATCACCTTGTGGCGGTTTGACGCAAGCACCTTGAAGCTCATGCCGTGCAGGTGGATCGGGTGCTGGTACTGGGTCATGTTCTTCAATTCGAAAATGTAGCTCTTGCCCTTCTCCAGCTTGGCAATGGGGCGGTCGGCGCAGGTCTTGTCGGTGATGTCCCAGGCCTGGCCGTTGATCTGCCACAGGCTCGGCGGCTTGCCGTTTTCGACATTGACCGACACTGAACCGACCCATTCGAAATTGAAGTTGAGTTTCTCGGCATTGGCCAGGTCTGGCTCGGCAACCGGGTTGGCCGGCAATGCCGGTGGCCATGCGGTAGGCGCGTCGGTATTGGCGACAGAGCGGAAGGTGCCAAGGCGCACCGGGCCGTTGCGCAGCGACAGTTCTTCGCCCGCCGGTGGCGCCTTGATCGCCAGGCAAATGCGCATGCCCGGGCCCAGCCAATATTCCTTGCCCAACGGGCGCGGCTCGATGGGGTTACCGTCCAGGGCATAGATCTGCGCTTCGACGCCAGGAATATTGAGGCGATAAGTCAGGGTGTTGTCGAGGTTGAGTAGGCGCACGCGGGTGATTTGCCCAGCCGGCAGGTCGATGACCGCCTGGGGCACCCCATTGATGGTCGACAGGCGCCCGGCCGTGCCGCCACGCGCCGCTTCACGGGGGATGCTGAACTCGACAAACGCGCCCTCTTCGTCGATGTGCCAGTTCTTCAGGCTCAAGGTGCGTTCGTACTTGAAACCGGTGGGTTCGCGCTCTTCCACGATCAACGGGCCGACCAGGCCACGGCCGAGTTCTTCGCTGCTGCTCACGTGAGGGTGATACCAGTAGCTGCCGGCATCGGGTACGCGGAATTTATAGTCGAAGTATTCGCCAGGCAGCACCGGCAATTGCGAGACGTAGGGCACGCCGTCCATTTCCAGCGGCAGGCGGATGCCGTGCCAGTGGATGGTAGTGGCGACTGGCAGATGATTGATAAAGCGCACCCGCAGCCATTCGCCTTGGCGCACCCGCAACTCGGTGCCCGGCGCCGATGGGCCGAACGCCCAGGCCTGGGTCTTGTGCCCCGGCACCAACTCTACGTCCAGGGGCGCGGCGATCAGCTCGTAATCGTGCCCCGCCTCGGACTCAGCGACTTTCCCCAGCCAGTAGCGGTAGCCACCGCCGGCACCGACGCCTACTACGGCCAGGCCAGCAAGACCACCCAGGATTTGTCGACGGGAAAAGGATCGGGACACAACAACCTCGCGTATCTGCCGCAGGCCAAGGGCCCGCAAAGGGCTGATACGATACACCTGCGTCGGCTAAACAGTAAGACTTCGCATTGCCGCACATTGAAAACACCGAAGACTCATCGTGTGGGAGCTGGCTTGCCTGCGATTGCAGTGGGCCAGCTACGAATACGTAAACTGACGCTCCGCTATCGCAGGCAAGCCAGCTCCCACAATGATCTTCATTGTTTATCAGTGCTTCGCAGCGGCCAGAATCAGGGCTTTCATCTCGGCCACTGCGCCTTTGAAACCGACAAACAACGCGTGCGCCACCAGGGCGTGACCGATATTCAGTTCGTTGATGCCCTTGATCGCAGCCACGGCTTCGACGTTGTGGTAATGCAAGCCATGGCCGGCATTGACGATCAAGCCTTCGTTGAGCCCGCAGTTCACGCCGTCGATGATGCGTTGCAACTCATCGGCCACTTCAGTCGGCGTGGTGGCATCGGCATAACGGCCAGTGTGCAGCTCGATGGCCGGGGCGCCGACACGGCGGGAGGCTTCGATCTGGCGTTCGTCGGCGTCGATAAACAGCGAGACTTCACTGCCGATCCGCGACAGGCGTTCCACCGCCGCCTTGATCCGCGCTTCCTGGCCAGCGACGTCGAGGCCGCCTTCGGTGGTCAACTCCTGGCGGGTTTCCGGTACCAGGCAGATATGCGCCGGGCGGATGCGCTCGGCGAACGCCATCATTTCTTCGGTCACGCCCATTTCGAAGTTCATGCGGGTTTGCAGCACGTCCTTGAGCAGCAGTACATCGCGCTCCTGGATGTGGCGGCGGTCTTCGCGCAGGTGCACGGTGATGCCGTCGGCGCCCGCTTCTTCGGCGTCCAGCGCGGCCTTGACCGGGTCAGGGTAACGGGTGCCCCGGGCCTGGCGCAGGGTGGCGACGTGGTCGATGTTGACGCCAAGAAGAATGCGATTGCTGGTGGTCACGGAAGCGCTCCTGAAAAGGGAAAGAATCGGTGCACAGCATACACGGGGACGTCAGGGCTTTCGAAACAACTCGCGACTGACCAGCGGCCGTCCGCCCAGGTGCACGGCCAGGGCCTGGCGCATCAGGCGCTTGGCGGCGGACAGAGCGCCCGGCGCGCTCCAATCCGCGTTGCTCATGGCCAGCAGTTCGGTGCCCTGAAACAGGCCGGGCTGCAGCAGGTACACGCGCTCAAGCCCCGCATCGACTTGCAGGCGATACATGCCATCGGCGGCGATGGGCTCTCCGTGCAAGTCGTTGGCCAGTTCGAAGCCGTAGCCAAGGTCGTCGAGCAAACGCCATTCGAAAGCGCGCAGCAGCGGTTCCAGCGGACGGCCTTCAGCGAGGGCCAGCAAGGTGGCAGCGTAGTGATCGAAGACCGCCGGGTGCGGGTCTTCGGCGGGCAACAGGCGAATCAGCAGCTCATTGAGGTAAAGGCCGCTGAACAGCGCATCGCCATTCAGCCAGGCCGAGGTGCCAACGCTTTCCAGGCGGCCGACGTTTTTCAGCTCGCCCTTGCCGCGAAACTCCACGTCCAGCGCCACGAACGGCCGCGCCAAGGTACCCGCCTTGCCCCGTGCGCTGCGCAAGACTGCGCGCAGTCGGCCTTGGGGCGTGAGGAAGTCCACCAACGCACTGGTTTCGCGGTAGGCGCGGCTGTGCAGGACGTAGGCGGGTTGGCTGGGGGGTGGGGATTGCGACATGAGACGGGGAATCTCTAAAGAAGGAGAGCGCTTGTGTGGCGAGGGGAGCTTGCTCCCGCTGGGCTGCGAAGCAGCCCCTCTAGCAGCCACCGAGTTATACCTGAAAAACCTCGTCGACCTTGTTGGGGCCGCTCCGCGGCCCAGCGGGAGCAAGCTCCCTCGCCACAGCAAGCCCGCCAGTCACTGTGCAACCCGTTACAGGTCGCCATAGCCCAGAGAGCGCAACGCACGCTCATCATCGGACCAGCCACCCTTAACCTTCACCCACAGGTTGAGCATGATCTTGGAGTCGAACAGCAGCTCCATGTCCTTGCGCGCTTCGGTGCCGATGCGCTTGATACGCTCGCCCTTGTCGCCAATGATGATTTTCTTCTGGCCGTCGCGTTCGACGAGGATCAGCGCATGAATGTGCAAGGTCTTGCCCAGCTGCTTGAACTCTTCGATTTCGACGGTGATCTGGTACGGCAGCTCGGCGCCCATCTGGCGCATGATTTTCTCGCGGACCAGTTCGGCGGCAAGGAAGCGGCTGCTGCGGTCGGTGATCTGGTCTTCCGGGAAGAAGTGCTCGTTTTCCGGCAGGTAACCGGCGATCACGCGCTCCAGGGCTTCGAGGTTGTGGCCGTGCTGGGCCGAGATCGGCATGATCTGGGCGTTCGGCAGTTGTTCCTGCAACCAGGTCAGGTGCGGCATCAGCTCGGCTTTGTCTTCGATACGGTCGGTCTTGTTCAGCGCGACGATCAACGGGCCGGTCACGTATTGCACACGCTCGAGGACCATCTGGTCTTCGTCAGTCCACTTGGTGCGGTCGACCACGAAGATCACCACGTCGACGTCTTTCAACGCGGCCGAGGCGGTCTTGTTCATGTAGCGGTTCAGGGCTTTCTCGCCGCCTTTGTGCATGCCAGGAGTATCGACATACACCGCTTGCACGTTGCCTTCGGTCTTGATGCCCAGCATGTTGTGGCGGGTGGTCTGGGGCTTGCGCGAGGTGATCGCGAGCTTCTGGCCGAGGATGTGGTTGAGCAGCGTGGACTTGCCCACGTTCGGGCGGCCGACGATGGCAACATAGCCACAGCGTGTTGCGGTTGAATCAGTCATGGCCATTCTCCACGCCCAGGGCAATCAGTGCTGCAGCGGCCGCTACCTGTTCGGCAATACGACGGCTCACACCCTGACCTCGGCTTTTTTCGTTCAATAAAGTGATTTCACATTCCACGAAGAACACCCGGCAATGGGGCTCGCCCTGGATATCCACCACTTCGTAGCGTGGCAGTTCGCAACCGCGGGACTGCAGGTACTCTTGCAGGCGGGTCTTGGGATCCTTGTTGGTATCTACCAGCGTCAGGCTTTCGATTTCCGAGGCCAGCCAGGCGACAACGCGCTCCTTGGCCGTCTCCATGCCTGCATCGAGGTAGATCGCACCGATCAAGGCTTCCAGGGCATCAGCCAGGATTGACTCGCGACGGAAACCGCCGCTTTTCAACTCACCGGAACCCAGCCGCAGATACTCGCCCAGGCCAAAGCCTCGGGCCAGCACGGCCAGGGTCTCGCCTTTCACAAGGCGTGCGCGCAGGCGCGACAGCTGGCCTTCTCGCGCTTGGGGGAAGCGCTCGAACAGCGCCTCGCCGGCGGCGAAATTGAGGATAGCGTCACCGAGGAATTCCAGGCGCTCGTTATTGCGCCCTGCAAAGCTGCGATGTGTGAGGGCAAGGACCATCAATTCCTGGTCCTTGAAGGTGTAGCCGAGCTGACGCTCGAGACGACTTAGAGAAACGGTCACGGTTTATCCATATCTAGTTGATGGCACCGGCGGCCATCGACGATTGACGCAGTGTTCAAATTCAAATCCTGATGGGTACCGGGCATCGGAAAATGTCCAAGCCCCAGAAAAGCATTCGGCGCTGTGTTCACAGCGCCGCTTGTATTACTTGATCAGCCCGACCCGCGAGAAGTTCGGCAGGTGGCTGAGCTTGGGTTCCGGCCAACTCATCCAGACCGCGAAGGCTTTGCCGACAATGTTCTCGTCCGGCACCATGCCCAGCAGATCCTTGGGAATGTTGGGGTCATCCCAGTAGCGGCTGTCGTTGGAGTTGTCCCGGTTGTCGCCCATCATGAAGTAGTGCCCGGCAGGCACTTTCCACTGGCCATCCGGCATCGCACGGTAGCGGCTCATTTCCTTGCGGATTTGGTGCTCCACCGCACCGAGTTTTTCCTGGTACAGCTCGGCGCTGCCCAAGGTATTCGGCTCGGCGCCCAACAGCTTCTCGGCCACCGACTCACCATTGATGAACAGGCGCTTGTCGCTGGTGTAGCGCACCACGTCGCCCGGCAGGCCGACGACTCGCTTGATGTAGTTGACGTTCGGGTCGCTTGGGTAGCGGAACACCATCACATCGCCGCGCTGCGGGTCACCTACCGGGATGACTTTCTTGTCGATCACCGGCAGGCGAATGCCGTAGGAAAACTTGTTCACCAGGATGAAGTCGCCCACGTCCAGGGTGGGTTTCATCGACCCCGAAGGGATCTGGAACGGCTCTACCAGAAACGAGCGCAGCACCAGCACGATGAACAACACCGGGAAGAACGACTTGCCGTACTCAACCAGCAAGGGCTCTTTGTTCAGCTTCTCGACCACCACCGCATCGGGCTGGCTGACGCTGCCCTGATAGGAAGCGATGGCCGCCCGACGACGCGGGGCGAAGAACACCAGATCGAGCAACGCCAGGAGACCACAGACGGCAACGGCAATGACCAGCAACAGCGGGAAATTTAGTGACATAGGACCTAACTATCCAACCTGAGCACCGCAAGGAAGGCTTCTTGTGGAACTTCCACGTTGCCTACTTGCTTCATGCGTTTTTTACCGGCCTTTTGCTTCTCAAGCAGTTTGCGCTTACGGCTTACGTCACCGCCGTAGCATTTGGCCAGTACGTTCTTTCTGAGAGCCTTGACGGAAGTCCGTGCAATGATCTGCCCGCCGATGGCGGCCTGGATCGCGACGTCGAACATCTGGCGCGGAATCAGTTCTTTCATCTTCTCGGTCAGTTGGCGACCTTTGTAATGCGCGTTGTCCTTGTGCACGATCAGTGCCAGGGCATCTACCTTGTCGCCGTTGATCAGCACATCCAGTTTCACCAGATTAGCCGATTGGTAACGATCGAAATGGTAGTCCAGCGAAGCATAGCCGCGACTGGTGGACTTGAGACGGTCGAAGAAGTCCAGGACCACTTCGTTCATCGGCATATCGTAGGTCACTTGTACCTGAGTACCGAGGAACAGCATGTCGCGCTGCACGCCACGCTTTTCGATACACAGTGTAATGACGTTGCCCAAGTGTTCCTGCGGTACCAGGATATTGGCCCGCACGATCGGCTCGCGCATGTCTTCGATGGCCGACAGGTCCGGAAGCTTGGAGGGGTTGTCGACGTAAATCGTTTCACCGGTTTTGAGCAGCAACTCAAAAATAACGGTTGGCGCGGTGGTGATCAGGTCCAGGTCGTATTCGCGCTCGAGGCGCTCCTGGATGATCTCCATGTGCAGCATGCCCAGGAACCCGCAACGGAAGCCGAAGCCCAGGGCGTCGGAGCTTTCCGGGGTGTACTGCAACGACGAGTCGTTGAGGGTCAGTTTTTGCAGGGCTTCGCGGAAATCTTCGAAGTCATCGGAGCTGACCGGGAACAGGCCGGCGTAGACCTGTGGCTGGATGCGCTTGAAGCCGGGCAGCACGTCGACGTCTGGCGTGGAGCTCAGGGTCAGGGTGTCACCCACTGGTGCACCGTGAATATCCTTGATGCCAGCGATGATGAAGCCTACTTCACCGGCTTTCAGATCAGTGGTCGCGGTGTGTTTCGGGTTGAATACACCGACGCTGTCCACCAGGTGGATCTTGCCAGTGGACTTGACCAGGATCTTGTCGCCCTTCTTCACACGGCCATGGCGCACGCGTACCAGGGAAACAACGCCCAGGTAGTTGTCAAACCAGGAGTCGATGATCAACGCTTGCAGCGGATCTTCGTAGTTGCCGGTCGGTGCGGGAATGGTATGCACCAGGCGTTCGAGCACTTCGTCGACACCCAGGCCGGTCTTGGCGCTGCAGGTGACGGCGTCGGTGGCGTCGATGCCGATGATCTTCTCGATCTCTTCCTTGACGCGCTCAGGCTCGGCCTGGGGCAGGTCGATCTTGTTGAGCACGGGCATGACTTCCAGGCCCTGCTCGATCGCGGTGTAGCAGTTGGCAACCGACTGCGCCTCCACGCCCTGGCCAGCATCGACCACCAGCAACGCGCCTTCGCAGGCCGCCAGCGAACGGCTGACTTCGTAGGTGAAGTCAACGTGGCCCGGGGTGTCAATGAAGTTCAGTTGGTAAGTAATGCCGTCTTTGGCCTTGTAGTACAGCGTGACGCTGTGGGCCTTGATGGTGATCCCGCGCTCGCGTTCGAGGTCCATGGAATCCAGTACCTGGGCTTCCATTTCACGCTCGGCAAGGCCGCCGCACATTTGGATAAATCGATCGGCCAGCGTCGACTTGCCATGGTCAATGTGGGCGATGATGGAGAAATTGCGGATATGACTCAAATCACTCACGGATCAACACTCAAAAAGGCTGCAGGCAGATTGCCCGCTGAAAAATAGCCGGGAATTGTACCTGATGCTCAGGCCAGACGTCATCTTTGCTGACCAATACAAAAAAGCCCCACTTTAATGGGGCTTAAAACTGTAGGAGCGAGCTCGCTCGCGAAAATCGCCAACGATAACGCGCTTATTCTGGATAAACGCTGCGTTTCGCAGACTTTCGCGAGCAAGCTCGCTCCTACAGTGAGTGGCATTTAGCGAGCGCGGCTTCAACCCGCCCGGCGGAGCAGCCAGAACCCGGCCACGGCACAAATAGCTGTTGGCACCAGCACCGCAAACAGCGGCGAGAAGCCGAATACCAGGCTCGACGGCCCAAGCAAGTCCTGGGCGATGCGGAAGGTGAAGCCCACCAGCACGCCGGTAAATACCCGTTGGCCCAGGGTCACGGAACGCAATGGCCCGAAAATGAAGGAGATCGCCATCAACACCAAGGCCGCGGTAACCACCGGCTGCAAGACTTTCACCCAGAACGCCAGCCAGTAGCGGCCATTGTTCAAACCCTGCTCCTTGAGGTAGTGGATATAGCTCCACAAACCGGAGATCGGCAGGGCTTCCGGCACCATGACCACGGTGTTGAGCAACTCCGGCTTGAGGGCGATATCCCACTGTTCGGTCGGCACATTGACCACTTCGGTGCTGGACTGGGTGCCCTGGCCCACGTTACGGAAGTGCGTGGTGGTGACGTCGCTCAGTTGCCATTGCTCGCCACTGTACTGCGCGCGCTTGGCGAAGCTGGACGACAACATGTGCCGTTCTTTGTCAAAGGTGTAGCGGGTCACCCCGATCAACAGGCCACCCGGTTGCACGGCGTTGATGTGGATGAACTCGTCACCCTGGCGGTGCCACAGGCCGTGCTTGGCGCTTTGCGCATCGCCCGAACCCTGGGCCAGGGCGCGATTGGCCTGGGCGGTGGCTTCGGCCGGTGGCGCGACGTATTCACCGATCAGCACACTGCAGGCCATCAGCAGCAGCATCGGCTTCATCACCGCCCAGACGATACGGCCGATGGAAACCCCGGCGGCGCGCATGATGGTCAGCTCGCTGTTGCTGGCCAGGGTGCCCAGGCCGATCAGGCAGCCAATCAGCGCGGCCATTGGCATCATGTCGTAGAGGCGGCGCGGCGCGGTCAGTGCGACGTAGCTCAGCACGTCCGTGACTGTGTAAGTGTCAGTAACGTTGCCCACTTCATCAATGAAGGCGAACAGCAAGGCCAGGCCGAGAATGATGCCCAGTACCGCCAGGATGGCGATCAGTACGCTAATGCCGATGTAGCGATCAAGCTTAGCCACGGGCCAACTCCTTCAGGCCACGACGGCTCTTCATTTTCAAACGGATAGGTTCCCAGTAAAGCAGCCCCAGGCCGATCATCAGGAAAACCCCGTGCACCCACCACAGGCCCAGGGCCGGTGGCAACTTGCCCTTCTCCAGGGAACCACGGGCAGAAATCAGGATGGTCAGGTAGGCCATGTACAGCAGGATCGCTGGCAGCAACTTGAGGAAACGCCCTTGGCGCGGGTTGACGCGCGACAGCGGCACGGCCATCAGGGTCACGATAAACACCAGCAGCGGCAGGGACAGGCGCCATTGCAACTCGGCGATGGAGCGCAACTCCGGGCTGCCGAACAGCGATGAGGTGGGCAGTGCGTCGCGGTCGGTGACCTCGTCACTGATCTCGGCCTTGGGCAGCATGACGCCATAGGTGTCGTACTTGATCGCCCGATAATCCGCCAGGCCAGGGCTGCCGTCGTAGCGGTAGCCGTTTTCCAGGATCAGGTAGCGATTGCCATCGGGACGGATTTCCTGGCGACCGCTGTCGGCCACCAGAATCGAAATACCCCGATCCTTCTGGTTCTGACCGAGGTTCTTCTGGGAGATGAACACGCCGCCAAGGTTGGAGCGGTCGTCGGTCATGGTTTCGGTGTAGGTCACCCGCGAACCGTCGCTGAGCGACTGGAAGCGACCGGGCTCGAGGGTGTCGAACTCAGTCATCGCATCCTGCTTGTTCAGCAGGAGCTGGAATTGCATGGCCCCCTGGGGCGCCAGGCTCATGCTCAACCAGGCCACCACCAGGGCAACACCGGCGGCAGGCACCATGGTCATGGCCAGCAGGCGCTGCTGGCTCATGCCGGTGGCCGACAGCACGGTCATCTCGCTTTCCAAGTACAGCCGGCCATAGGCCAGCAATATGCCGAGAAACAGGCCAAGCGGCAGGATCAACTGGAGCATGCCGGGCATCCGGTAGCCCATGATCAGGAACAGTGAGCCCGGATCCAGGGCGCCAGCGGCGGCTTGGGCCAGGAACTTGACGAAACGACCACTCATGATGATGACCAGCAACACCGCACTCACGGCACTCAGGGTCAACAGGACTTCGCGGGACAGATAACGGAAGACAATCAAACCAGACACTCCAGGGTTGTCAGGCTAAGGCGGCCAAACAAGCAAGCATACCGAGTCGACCCGCTTACCACGGGCCGGCTAAAAAGATGGCGCATTATCCTGTGATTGACCTCGCCTGTCACGGAGCTTACTCATGCGCACGCACAAAGCGTGCGCCAAGGGTTGTCAGGCTCCGTTGGCGAGGTTCAAACTGCGGCCTTTGTCGCTGGCGGTTTACAACGCTGCCGAGCTTTAAAGCCGGAGTACAAGCTCCCGGCTCACAGACCTTGATAAGGGACCCGAAAATGGAATTGGTTGTAAAAAGCGTTAGCCCCGAAACGTTGAAAACCGCCACCCTCGTGGTCGCTGTCGGCGAAGGCCGCACACTCGGCGTCGCCGCCAAGCAACTGGACGAACTGAGCGGCGGCGCTATCAGCGCAGTGCTCAAGCGCGGCGACCTGGCCGGCAAGGTCGGCCAGAGCCTGCTGCTGCAGAGCCTGCCCAACCTTAAAGCCGAGCGCGTTTTGCTGGTGGGCGTGGGCAAGGATGCCGAACTGGGCGACCGTCCGTTTCGCAAGATCGTCAGCGGCATCCTCACCACCCTCAAGGGCCTGGGCGGCAGCGATGCGGTGCTGGCGCTCGATGAAATCGTGGTCAAGGGCCGCGACAGCTACGGCAAGACCCGCCTGCTGGCCGAGTCGCTGGTGGACGGCGGCTATATTTTCGACCAGTTCAAGAGCCAGAAAACCGAACCGCGCGCCCTGAAGAAAATCACCCTGCTGACCATCAAGGCCGCCCAGGCTGAAGTCCAGCGCGCCGTCACCCACGCCCAGGCCATCGCCAACGGCATGTCGTTCACTCGCGACCTGGGCAACCTGCCGCCGAATATCTGCCACCCGACATTCCTGGGCGAACAGGCCAAGGCATTGGGCAAAGAGTTCAAGGGCTTGAAGGTTGAGGTACTGGACGAGAAGAAGATCAAGGACCTGGGCATGGGCTCGTTCTATGCCGTGGGCCAGGGCAGCGACCAGCCGCCACGCCTGATCGTGATGCAATACAACGGCGGCAAGAAGTCCGAGAAGCCTTACGCCCTGGTAGGTAAAGGCATCACTTTCGATACCGGCGGCATCAGCCTCAAGCCCGGTGCGGGCATGGACGAGATGAAGTACGACATGGGCGGCGCCGCCAGCGTGTTCGGCACCCTGCGTGCCGTGCTGGAACTCAAGCTGCCGATCAACCTGGTGTGCATTTTGGCCTGCGCCGAGAACATGCCGAGCGGCGGCGCGGCTCGCCCAGGCGATATCGTCACCACCATGAGCGGCCAGACTGTGGAGATCCTCAACACCGACGCCGAAGGCCGCCTGGTGCTGTGCGATGCCCTGACCTACGCCGAGCGCTTCAAGCCCCAGGCCGTGATCGACATCGCGACCCTGACCGGCGCGTGCATCGTTGCCTTGGGTTCCCACACTTCGGGCCTGCTGGGCAACAACGACGAACTGATCGAGCAACTGCTCAGCGCCGGCAAGGCCGCCGACGACCGCGCCTGGCAACTGCCGCTGTTCGATGAGTACCAGGAACAGCTCGATAGCCCGTTCGCCGACATCGCCAACATCGGTGGCCCGAAAGCCGGCACCATCACCGCGGCCTGCTTCCTGTCGCGCTTTGCCAAGAACTTCAACTGGGCTCACCTGGACATCGCCGGCACGGCCTGGACCAGCGGCGGCAAGGACAAGGGCGCCACTGGCCGTCCGGTACCCCTGCTGACCCAATACCTGCTGGATCGCGCCAAAGCTTAAGCGGCCCCGGCCCTTCTGTAGGAGCGAGCTTGCTGTGGCGAGGGAGCTTGCTCCCGTTGACTGCGTAGCAGTCCCCGGCTTTTTAGGGGCACTGCGCACCACAGCGCAAGCAAGCTTGCTCGCCACAGCAAGCTCGCTCCTACAGAGGGGCAACCAGGCCAGCCCCAGGATTTCCAATGCCCCAAGTCGACTTCTATATATTGCCCAGCGCCGATCCTCTCGCGCGCCTGGACTTTGCCTGCAAACTCACTGAAAAAGCCTGGCGCATGGGCCATCGCATCTACCTGCACTGCAGCGATGCCGCCCAACGTGAAGAACTTGATGCCCGTCTGTGGCGATTCAAGGGCGAAAGCTTCGTGCCCCACGGCCCCGCCGAATCCGAACCTGAAAGCCTGGTAGTCCTGGGCTTGGGTGACAATTGCGGCGATCACCATGACTTGCTGGTCAACCTCGACCTGAAAGTACCGGCCTTTGCCCAAGCGTTCGCCCGTGTGGCGGAAGTGGTAGTGGAAGACCCGGCTATTCGTCAGGCTGCGCGGGAGAGTTTCCGTTTCTACCGTGAACAGGGCTATCCTCTGCAAGATCACCGGCTACAACGACTTTGAGTACATGATGGACACTCCCAACCCGCTGAAAAAAGACGAACACCTGCTGGACGACCTGGAGTCGATCCGTCAGTTGCTGGGTGATGACAACCTGCAACCGCCGCTGCTGACCGAGACGGTCGAGGGTGAGGTACAGATTCCGCTGTTGTTCGACATGGTCGGCGGCAAGCCTGCCGCGCCGGCACCTGCGATTGCAGAACCCGCTCCAGCCGCCGAAAAAGCCCCCGACGCCCTGCTGCTGCACCTGGACAACGAACTGCGCGCCGCTGCGCAATTGATCATGCAGGATGTGATCGATGACTTTGCGCCGCATATCGAGGCCGAGATCAAGCGTCGGATGGATGCGCGGATGGAGCGGTTGCTCAGCCAATACCAGTCTTAAACCTTGCATAGACCCCTGTGGGAGCTGGCTTGCCTGCGATGGCGGCGCATCAGTCGCCGAAGATGCTGACTGAAACACCGCCATCGCAGGCAAGCCAGCTCCCACATTAATTCTGCATCGGTCTTAACCGTCTTCGCCTCGCCCTCGCCCCTATCCCCCGTTATACTTGCCGGCTTTCCTGAATAAATGCCAACTAGGGTCCCGCCGCGCATGGATAAGACCTACCAGCCCCACGCTATCGAAACTTCCTGGTACAACACCTGGGAGTCCGAGAACTATTTCGCCCCACAAGGTGCGGGCGACTCGTACACCATCATGATTCCGCCACCGAACGTCACTGGCAGCCTGCACATGGGCCATGGCTTCAACAATGCGATCATGGATGCGTTGATCCGCTTCCGCCGCATGCAGGGTCGCGACACCCTGTGGCAACCGGGCACCGACCACGCCGGTATCGCCACCCAGATGCTGGTGGAACGCCAACTGGAAGCCACCGGCCAGAACCGTCACGACCTGGGTCGCGAGAAATTCCTGGAGAAAGTCTGGGAATGGAAAGACCAGTCCGGCGGCAATATCAGCCGTCAGATCCGTCGCCTGGGTTCGTCCGTAGACTGGAGCCGCGAGCGCTTCACCATGGACGACGGCCTGTCCGAAGCCGTTAAGGAAGCCTTCGTGCGCTTGCATGAAGACGGCCTGATCTACCGCGGCAAGCGCCTGGTCAACTGGGACACCAAGTTGCACACGGCCATTTCCGACCTTGAAGTGGAAAACCACGACGAGAAAGGCTTCCTGTGGAACCTCAAGTACCCGCTGGCCGACGGCGCCAAGACCGCTGAAGGCAATGATTACCTGATCGTCGCCACCACCCGACCGGAAACCATGCTCGGCGATGCCGCCGTCGCCGTTAACCCGAACGACGAGCGCTACCAGGCGCTGATCGGCAAATTCGTCGAACTGCCACTGGTTGGCCGCCGTATCCCGATCATCGCGGATGACTACTGCGACCCTGAGTTCGGCACCGGCTGCGTGAAAATCACCCCGGCCCACGATTTCAACGACTACGAAGTCGGCAAGCGCCACAACCTGCCGTTGCTGAACATCTTCGACAAGAATGCCGCCGTATTGCCGGCCTGCCAGGTGTTCAACCTGGACGGCACGCTCAACGACAGCATTGACGGCAAGATCCCGGCCGAATACGCAGGCCTGGACCGTTTTGAAGCGCGCAAACAGATCGTTGCCGCCTTCGACGCTGCCGGTTTGCTGGTCAGCGTTGACGACCACGGCCTGAAAGTGCCGAAGGGCGACCGCTCCGGCACCGTGATCGAGCCGTGGCTGACCGACCAGTGGTACGTGTCCACCAAGCCGCTGGCAGAACCTGCGATTGCCGCCGTGGAAGATGGCCGCATCCAGTTCGTGCCTAAACAGTACGAAAACATGTACTTCTCGTGGATGCGCGACATCCAGGACTGGTGCATCAGCCGTCAGCTGTGGTGGGGCCACCGTATTCCGGCCTGGTACGACGAGTCGGGCAAGGTCTATGTAGGCCGCGACGAAGCCGAAGTGCGTGCCAAGCACAACCTCGGCGCGGACATCGCGCTGCAACAGGACAACGACGTACTGGACACCTGGTTCAGTTCGGGCCTGTGGACCTTCTCTACCCTGGGCTGGCCGCAGCAGACCGAGTTCCTGAAGAAATTCCACTCCACCGACGTGCTGGTCACCGGCTTCGACATCATTTTCTTCTGGGTTGCCCGGATGATCATGCTCACCATGCACCTGGTGAAGAACGAAGACGGCACCCCGCAGGTACCGTTCAAGACCGTGTACGTACACGGCCTGGTACGCGACGGCCAGGGCCAGAAGATGTCCAAGTCCAAGGGCAACGTCCTGGACCCGCTGGACATCATCGACGGCATCGACCTGGAAACCCTGGTGCAGAAACGCACCTCGGGCCTGATGCAGCCGAAACTGGCGAAAAAGATCGAGAAGCAGACCCGCGACGAATTCGCCGACGGTATCGCCAGCTACGGCACCGACGCCCTGCGCTTCACCTTCTGCTCGCTGGCCTCCACCGGTCGCGACATCAAGTTCGACATGGGCCGCGTCGAAGGCTATCGCAACTTCTGCAACAAGATCTGGAACGCGGCGCGCTACGTGCTGGACAAAGGCGAAGACTGCGGCCAGAACGGCGAAGCCTATGAGCTGAGCCTGGCGGATCGCTGGATCATCTCGCAGTTGCAGCGCACCGAAGCCGAAGTGACCCGCCAGCTCGACCAGTTCCGTTTCGACCTGGCCGCACAGGCCCTGTACGAGTTCATCTGGAACCAGTATTGCGACTGGTACCTGGAACTGTCCAAGCCGGTACTGTGGGACGAAAACGCGCCGGTCGAACGCCAGCGCGGCACCCGTCGCACCCTGGTGCGCGTGCTGGAAGTGGCGTTGCGCCTGGCGCACCCGTTCATGCCGTTCATCACCGAAGAAATCTGGCAGCGCCTGGCGCCGCTGGCCGGTATCGAAGGCAAGACCATCATGCTGCAACCTTGGCCGGTGGCCAACGAAGCGCGCATCGATGAGGCCGCCGAAAGCGATATCGAATGGCTCAAGACTCTGATGCTCGGCACACGTAACATCCGCGCCGAGATGAACATCGGTCCGGGCAAGCCGCTGGCCGTGTTCGTCAAGAACGCCAGTGCCGAAGACCAGCGTCGCCTCAGCGAGAACGATGCGCTGCTCAAGAAGCTGGCCAAGCTGGAGTCGATCACCGTATTGGCTGCCGATGCCGAAGCACCGTTGTCTGCCACCGCGTTGGTGGGTGATATGGAAGTGCTGGTGCCGATGGCCGGCCTGATCGACAAGGGCGCGGAACTGGCCCGCCTCGACAAGGAAATTGCGCGTCTGCAAGGCGAAGTGCAGCGAGTGGGCGGCAAGCTGTCCAACGCGGCGTTCGTTGACAAGGCGCCGGCTGAAGTGATCGAGAAAGAACGCGCCAAGTTGGCCGAGGCTGAACAGGCCTTGGGCAAGCTGGCGGAGCAACATGCGCGGATTTCCAGCCTGTAAGGGGAAACCGTGTAGAGAAAGAGGCCTTCGGGCCTCTTTTTTTTGTCCAGGAAAACGACACCATTTCCCAATCAAAACCCTATCCCTGTGGGAGCTGGCTTGCCTGCGATACTGACGACTCGGTGTATCAGGCAGACCGAGGTGATGCTATCGCAGGCAAGCCAGCTCCCACATTTGACCGAGTTGTGTTCAGGAATGTGTGACAATGCCCACCACATTGAGCCAACACCAGAATCATCATGACCGCCCCCACTACGCCCAAACCACCGCGCAAGAAGCCTAAAACCGCCGCCACGGCCAAACCCGTCGCGCCGCGCAAAGAGGCCACACTGCACCCGCGCAACCGCCACACGGGCCGTTACGACTTCCCGGCGCTGATCAAGACCACGCCGGAACTGGCGCAGTTCGTGATCATCAACCCCTACGGCAAAGAGAGCATCGACTTCGCCAGCCCGGATGCGGTGCGGGTGTTCAACCGGGCACTGCTCAAGTCGTTCTATGGCATCCAGCATTGGGACATCCCTGCCGACTACCTGTGCCCGCCGGTGCCGGGGCGTGCCGACTACGTGCACTTCCTCGCCGACCTGCTGGCCAGCGTCAACGACGGCAAGATCCCGCGGGGCTCGATCGTCAAGGTGCTGGACATCGGTATGGGCGCCAACTGCGTGTACCCGCTGATTGGCTATATGGAGTACCGCTGGAACTTCCTGGGCTCGGAGGTCGACCCGATCGCTGTGTCCGCCGCCAAGGCCATCGTGCAGTCCAACGACCTGAGCAAGGTCATCCAGCTGCGCCAGCAACCCAACCCCAAGCAGATCCTGTTGGGCCTGCTGGAGCCGGGTGAGCGCTTTGACCTTACGATGTGCAACCCGCCGTTCCATGCATCCATGGACGAAGCCACCAAAGGCAGCGAGCGTAAATGGCGCGCCTTGGGCAAGGCCGACCCGAAACGCAAGTTGCCGGTGCTTAACTTCGGTGGTCAATCGGCCGAACTGTGGTGTGAAGGTGGAGAAGCGCGGTTTGTGACGCAGCTGATCGCCGAGAGCGCGCATTTTGCCCATAAAGTGCTGTGGTTCAGCACCCTGGTGTCCAAAGCGTCCAACCTGCCGGCGATCGAAACCGCGCTGAAAAAAGCCGGCGTGCTGGAAAGCCAGGTGGTGGAGATGTCCCAGGGGCAGAAGCAGAGCCGCTTTGTGGCCTGGACATTCCAGACCAAGAACGAGCAGCAGATCTGGCGCCAGCGCTGGGTTCGATAAGAATCATTGTGGCGAGGGAGCTTGCTCCCGCTGGGCAGCGCAGCGGCCCCAAAATCCTGGGAGCGCTGCGCACTCCAGCGGGAGCAAGCTCCCTCGCCACAATAACCGCGCTCTACAATAAAATCGCAGGCAATAAAAAACCGTGCCCGGATCACTCCGAAGCACGGTTTTTTTGCTGCGTCTTACTTGTTAACAGCGTCGGTCAGGCCTTTAGCCACAACCAGCTTGATAACTTTCTTGGCAGCGATTTCGATGGCAGCGCCAGTCGAAGGGTTACGGCCAGTACGGGCAGGACGCTCGGTCACTTTCAGTTTGCCAACGCCTGGCAGAGTGATTTCGCCGCCATTTTCCAGCTGATCAGCAACAACTTGGCTCAGTTGGTCCAGCAGAGCGCGCACGGTAGTTTTCGGTGCGTCTACTGCTTCAGCCAGGTCAGCGATCAGTTGGTCTTTAGTAATAGCCATTGTGGTGTTCCTTCCCTATCAAATTCATATGGATTGCAGAGTGCAGTGTCAGCCGTCGAGCCCGACCGTCATGGCCTGGCATCCCCGGCCATAACCACGGAGATCGGGGTTATAGATGCTTGAAACGGGGATTGGTTCGACCTGACAAATGCTGAATGCACGCTTAACGCCGAGACTTGGCGTAAGACGGGGCAAAACTAGCACAGAGACGGGGAAATATCCGCCTCAACATACCCATTTGGTCAGCTTTATCGCTCTAAACCGTGAAAAAAAGGCATATGGCCAGTGGGAGGGCGTGCAAAATGCCGTTCGGGGCACGTCTTGACCAATGGGTGCGGTACACTGGGCGACTTTTCGGGGAGGCCGACCGCTCCCCTTCAACCAGCCGAGAAGCCTATGCCGATCCGTCATTGCATCGTCCACCTGATCGACAAAAAACCCGACGGCACACCCGCAGTTCTTCACGCCCGCGACTCGGAGCTGTCCGAGTCCGCCGCCATCGAGAACATGCTTGCCGACCTCAACGAGAGCTACAACGCCAAACAAGGCAAGGCCTGGGGTTTCTTCCATGCCGAGTCCGGCGCGCACCCGTTCAGCGGTTGGTTGAAAGAATACTTTGACGGTGGCCAGGACTTCACCACCTTCAGCCGCACGGCGGTAGAGCACCTGCAAAAGCTGATGGAGGAATCCAACCTCTCCACCGGCGGCCATGTGCTGTTTGCCCATTACCAGCAAGGCATGACCGACTACCTGGCTATCGCCCTGCTGCACCACAGCGAAGGCGTGGCGGTGACCGACGAGCTGGACGTGACGCCCTCGCGTCACCTGGACCTGGGCCAACTGCACCTGGCGGCGCGTATCAACGTCTCCGAGTGGCAGAACAACAAGCAGTCCAAGCAGTACATCTCCTTCATCAAAGGCAAGAACGGCAAGAAGGTCTCGGAGTACTTCCGCGACTTCATCGGCTGCCAGGAAGGCGTGGATGGCCCGGGCGAAACCCGCACCCTGCTCAAGGCGTTCAGTGACTTCGTTGAAAGCGAAGACCTGCCCGACGAGTCCGCCCGCGAGAAAACCAAGACCCTGGTGGACTACGCCAGCAGCCAGGCCAAGCTCGGCGAACCCATGGGCCTGGAAGAGCTCTCCGGGCTGATCGATGAGGAGCGGCCAAAAGCCTTCTACGACCATATCCGCAACAAGGATTACGGCCTGTCGCCGGAGATTCCGGCCGACAAACGCACCCTCAACCAGTTCCGCCGCTTCACCGGGCGCGCCGAGGGCCTGTCCATCAGCTTTGAAGCGCACCTGCTGGGCGACAAGATCGAGTACGACGAAGCCGCCGGCACCTTGATCATCAAGGGCCTGCCGACCCAACTGACCGACCAGCTCAAGCGCCGTAACTGATGCTGGGCGGGGTGCTCAAGAAAGTTCTGCTGGTGTTGCTGGTGGTGGTTGCGATCCAGAACTGGGGCAAGGTGGAGCGGCTGTTCAACCCGTCCCAGGTGGCGCCCGAGCACGTACGTGCCTCTGCGCGGGTGGTGCTCTATGCCACCGAGTGGTGTGGGTACTGCAAGCAGATCCGGCGTTTTCTGGACCAGAAGGGTATCCCGTACCAAGCCGTCGATATCGAGAAGGATGCCAAGGCGCGCAAGGCGTATGAGGCGCTGGGCGGTGGCGGGATTCCGTTTGTGGACGTGAACGGCACCTTGATTCGCGACTACAACCCCGAAGCAATCATGGCCGCCCTGAAGTAACACCCAATCAAATGTAGGAGCTGGCTTGCCTGCGATGGCGGTGTAACAGGTTCAATACCTGTGACTGACACACCGCTATCGCAGGCAAGCCAGCTCCCACACAAGCCTGCTCTGCGCATCGAGCTCTGGGGTGTGATTTAAAATTGGCCTCCAGCGACACCATCGCCGAGCGTGTCGAGCTGAGGTATTTCTTGCCTGACAGATTCAGCAGCGAAAACCCCAACACAGCCCTAGCGCAGCACAATCATGCGGCCCAACAGGCTGTGCTGTTCAAAACCCAGCACCGCTTGCAAGGCGTTCAAGACCGCTACAGGGTCCTGGCTCGGAAAGCTGCCGCTGACGCGTTTTGCGGCCATGTCCTCGTTAAGCAGAAGAATTCGACCGGGGTAATAACGCCTCAGGTCCTCGACCACATCGGCCAGGGGGGCCTTGTAGTAGTTGAGCCAACCCTCGCGCCAGGCCAGGCGTGAGGCGCTGTCGACCCCATGCAAAGGGTCGGCAATACCATCGGCGTAGGCCACTTGCTGGCCTGCTGTCAGCACCTGTTGCTGGCCCTGTTTGGAGGGCGTCACGCCCACACGGCCGGACAGCACAGTGACCTCGGCGCCGTCAGGTTGCAGGCGCACTTCAAACTGAGTTCCCAGTACTCGCGTTTCACCGCCGCTCGCCTCCACCACGAAGGGTTGGCCGGTGTGGGTCACGCTGAAAAAACCTGCACCACGGCGCAATTGGATGTGCCGTTCGCCCTGGCTGAAATCCACGGCGATGGCGCTGTCGGCGTCGAGGGTGACCTTGGATTGATCGGCCAGGGTGAAGGTCTTCACCTCCCCCGGCGCCGTCACATAATCGGCGCCCCACTCATCGACCCAGCGTGACGGCTGCCAACCGACGCCCATCGACACCATCAGCAGCAAGCAGGCGGCGACGGCCAAGGCACCAGACCAACGCGCTACCCGGGAGCGTTTGGAGGCGTTGATCGTGTTGAGGTAGCCCTGCAACGCGAGCGCGTCCTCGTCGGCCAGCTGGCGCGCCGGTACTTCGCTTAATTCCCAGAGCACCTGGGCTTGGGAGTATGCCTCGACGTGTGCGGGATCTGCGCGTAACCAGCGGCTGAACGTGGCCTGGTCGCCGCTGCTGGGCTGGTCATGCAGCAGGCACAACCAATCGAGCGCGGCCTGTTCCTGGGCGGGCGTGGGCGTGACGTTCACGGGGCGTTCCCTGGCGTGCGTGGAGGCGATGGTTCGCGAAGGCTGGCCTTGCAGGCTTCGAGGGCGCGCATCATATGTTTTTCCACGGCGCTTTGGGACAGGCCCATGGCCTTGGCAATTTCGGTGTACTTGCGCCCGTGGATGCGGTTAAGCAGGAAAATCTGGCGGGTGCGCTCGGGCAAGCTGCGCAAGGCGGCTTCCACATGACGCAGATCATTGCCCGCCTCCAGCGCTGCCTGGGGTTCGCAGCCTTGGTGGTCGGATTGTTCCGGTAGCCAGCCTTCGCTGCTGCGCGCCCGTGCGCTTTCGCTGCGCAGGTGGTCGATGGCGATGTTGCCGGCGCAGCGCAGCAGGTAGGTGCTCAGCTCTTCGACCTGCACCAGCGGGCGACGCCAGAAGCGCAGGAACAGATCCTGCACCAGGTCGGCTGCCGTGGCGCGGCAACCCACACGGCGGCTGACCAACGCCTCCATTTGCGAGCGCTGGGACAAAAACACCTGCAGGAAATGCGCGCGTCCACCCGCTGCATCCGGGTGCGGAGTGTCCTGAGAAGATTGCGGTGGTTGGGTCCTCATGGCCGGCTCAAGAGAGGGCGAACGCCGCAACAGGGCTGGCCAGAAGAGCGAGCCCCGCGAGGATCAAGGCCAGCCTCGGCCGATACGGCAACAGCAACACCAGTAGCAAGGCGCTGAGCATCAACACCGCGCACCACTCCACCAGGCCCTGACTCCAACCGGCGCCCAGCACCGATGGCCAGATCGACACGCCCAGCAGCAACCAACCGCCCACCCGCAACCCCAAGCGCCGAATGGGCGTGGGTTTGCTGTGCAGCAGTTCGCCGTGGTGACGGTCGGTGGACAAGCACAGTGCCATGAACCCGGCGTAGCACATCAATAGCGCCAGAAGCATCAGTTGGCCTGCTGCTTGAGTGTTAACCCGCGGGCACGCTCGGCCTTGGGTAGCGGCGCGCTGCGGTGGTGCATCGTCCAGGCTGCCCAGGCGAGGAACACGCCACTCGCCAGGCAGGTGAGGTCGAAGCCGGCCATGGCCCAGTCGCCACTTGGCACGGAGACGCCCAAGTGGTGCGAGGTGGTGATGGCGTTAAGCAATGGAATGGCGGCAAACAATAGCGCGCCGAGGCTCAGTTGCTCGACCCAGCCCTGGCGACCGCGCCGCAGCAAGGCGTGCAACAGGCTCAGGCCCCAGGCGATAAAGAACGCCTGCACTTCCCAGTCCGAACGCTCGGTGAAGCTCACCGGCAGCAGGCGGTTGGCCCAGAAAAACGCTGCAATGGCGATCATCAATCCGGACATGCTGGCGATATTCAGCACCTCCACCAAACGCAGTTCAAAGGGCATCACCGAGGCCTTGGCGTGTTTGAGCTGACGTTTGCCCAGCCAGATCACCAAGCCTGTGCCGATCATCGCCGTGCCCGCCAGGCCGCAGATAAAGTACAGCCAGCGCAGCACCGGGCCGGCGAAATGGCCCATGTGCAAACCGTAGAAACTGCCACCAACGACCGCTGGCAACGATGGCTCGGCACTGGCCCGCAACAGCTCGCCAGTGGTGCCGCTAAACGACAACGTACTGCCCGACGCATGCACTACGCTGTCGGAGCCGGCGCGGAACACATTGACCGAGGCGTTGACATCGCCAGGGTTGTTGACCGCCACACGCCCTACATGACCACCTGCCCACTGCTCCCGCGCCTGCTGGTACATCGGCATCAACGGCAGCAGTTTGCCCGGCTGGCCGAGGGCCGGCGCATTGTCAGTAGCGGGGAACAGCTCACTGAAAAACGCCCGGCTGTCGTCACCGTAGGACGCCACGATGGGCGCGGGCATGACCATGCTCATGAAAATCACCAGGCTGCTGTAGGTGATCATCAGGTGAAACGGCAGCACCAGCACACCCACCGCGTTATGCCCGTCCAGCCAGGAGCGCTGGCCTTTGCGCGGGCGGAAGGTGAAGAAGTCCTTGAAGATTTTCTTGTGGGTGATGATGCCCGTGATCAGCGCGACGAACATCACCATGGCAGCGATGGTCGACAGCCAGCGGCCCCACGGGTAAGGCATTTGCAGTTGGAAGTGGAAGCGATAGAAGAACTCACCGCCCTTGCTTTCCCGGGCCTGCACCGGTTGGCCGGTGACGGGGTCGAGGACTTTCTGGATGAAAGTGCCGCGCTTGCCGGGCTCGACCTTGTCTTGCCACATCACCGACAAGCCGGGGTCGCGGCGGTTCGGCAAGGTAATGAACCAGCGTGCGGCGGTAGGCGCCTGCTGTTGCAGATAGTTTTGCGCGACGGCGAGGCTGCGCTCATCGTCCAGGGGATGGGCCTGCACTTCGGGCTGCATCCAGTGGGTTATTTCATCTTTGAAATAGGCCAGGGTGCCGGTCAGGAAAATCGCGAACAGCAGCCAGCCGAAGATCAAGCCTGCCCAGGTGTGCAGCCAGGCCATGGCCTGGCGAAAGCCCTCTTTCATGTGCGAGCCATCCAAAAACCGATGCCGGCCAGGGTGGCCAAGAGTGCGCTCGGCACCATCACCCCTGCCCAGGCGCGCCATGCCGTGCGGCAGGCAAAACACCAGAGCACCGCCAGCAGGTAGAACACAAAGGAACTCATCATGCCGGTGACCACCGCATCGGCACGGGAGGTGGGCAGCCAGAGCGCCAGGCAAATGGCGGCCAGGGAAGCCATCAGGTAACCGCCAATCACCGCCGCCAGCACGCGCGAGGTGACGGCGAGGCGGTAGGACACGGGCAATGAGGTTTTGCTTTTCATGCGGCAGGCGCCTGGTTCATCAGCGCGCAATATTAATGATAAATATTCTCATAAGCAAAAGAGAACGGATGAATCACCTGCCTTGGCCGATTGCCGAACCTTGTCATGCGCCCTACAATGCGAACAATTCTTGTTCTCTAAAGCATGTCGAATGCTTGTGGAGTGATCGCGTTGCAGCCGTCCAACCCCGTCGAAGTGTTGTACAACGACCATCACCACTGGCTCACCGGCTGGTTGCGACGCAAGCTCGGCTGCCCGGAAAACGCCGCCGACCTGGCTCAGGACACCTTTATCCGCGTGCTCAGTGCCCGGGAAGCGCCAACGCTGATCGAGCCGCGCGCCTTCCTCACCACCGTGGCCAAGCGTGTGCTGTTCAACTTCTACCGCCGCCAGGACCTGGAGCGCGCCTACCTCGAGGCCTTGGCGCAGATGCCCGAACACGTGGCGCCGTCGGAAGAAGACCGCGCAATCATCCTGCAGACCCTGCTGGAACTGGACCAACTGCTCGACGGCTTGCCCAAGCAGGTCAAACGCGCCTTCCTGCTGGCCCAACTCGACGGCCTGACCTACGCGCAAATCGGCGCGCAACTGGGCATCTCCATCGCCACGGTCAAACGCCACCTGACCAAAGCGGCCATGCGCTGCTACTTCGCCCTATGAATGTCTCCAGCCAAGTCGCCGAACAAGCCGTGCACTGGTTGCTGGAAATGCAGCAAGGCACGCTCAACCCACGCCAGCAGGCGGCCTGGCAGCAATGGTTGAATGCCCACAGCGAACACCAACGCGCGTGGGAGCAGATCCAGCGCGTCAACCAACGCCTGCGCGGCGTGCCCTCGCCCCTGGCCCACGCGGCGTTGAACGCGCCCACCTCCACCAGCCGGCGTCAGGCGCTTAAATTGCTGTTGATTCTGGGTGCCGGTTCGGCCGCCGCCTGGAGCCTGCGCCAGCAACATATTCTGCCGCCGCTGACGGCTGACTATCGCAGCCCGGTGGGCCAGCGCCGCACAGTACAGCTGGCCGACGGCAGCCAGTTGCAGCTCAACACCGGCAGCGCGGTGGATGTGCATTTCGACGGCCAACAGCGCCTGGTGCGCCTGCTTGAAGGTGAAATCCTGCTCACCGCCCGTGCAGGCCAGGCGCCGTTGCACGTGCTGACCGGCCAGGGCCTGCTCAGCAGCCAGGCGGCGCGCTTGACTGTGCGCCAGTTCAACGACCACACCCAACTGGCGGTACTGGCCGGTCAGGTCGAGGTGATGCCCAACCGCTACAACGGCCTGCCGCTTAGTGTCGACGCCGCGCACCAAGTCAATTTCACCCGCAAAGGCTGGGACACCCCGCGCCCCACCGACGCCAACAGCGGCGCCTGGGCCGACGGCATGCTGGTGGCCGCACACATGCGCCTGGAAGACTTCCTCAATGAATTGGGACGCTACCGTCGCGGCCAGCTCCATTGCGATCCACAAGTCGCCAACCTGCTGCTGTCCGGCAGTTACCCACTGGATGACAGCGAACGCATCCTCGACCTGCTGGAGATCAGCCTGCCGGTGAAAGTGCGGCGCTTTACCCGTTATTGGGTGACCGTGCAGGCACGTGCGTGATGCATAGCGCTTTTTGTAGGAGCGAGCTTGCTCGCGAAAAACCTCAACCCACCGCGTTAAACCAGACAACCCGCGTGATCGTTGACGACCTTCGCGAGCAAGCTCGCTCCTACAGTGGGCGGTGAGCTCGAAATATTTTTTGCAGCTGTGAGCCGTTTTCCGCACCTGGCGTGACAGAGAAGGAAAGCCACCTTGATCCTTCCTTCTCAGGACCGCCCTTCATGCCCCAGCACCCGACGCTTCTCGCCCGTACACTGCGCCAACTCCTGCTCGGTGCCAGTCTCAGCCTGACCACACTGCCGGCGGTGATGGCAGCCGACGCCAAGGCGTACCATATCGCCCCGACCACCCTGGAAGCGGCCCTGAATCAATTCGGTCGCGAAGCCGGCGTACTGGTGTCCTTCGGCTCCGCCGTGACGGCAGGGATGCAAAGCCCTGGGTTATCGGGCAGCTACAGCACTGCCGAGGGCCTGCAAAAACTACTGGAGGGCACCGGCCTGCAAGCCCGCGCCGAGGGGGATAACGCCTACAGCCTGCAACCGGCCGGCGCCCCCTCCACACTGGAGTTGCAGACCTCCAACGTGGTCGGCGACTGGCTCGGTGACGCGGCGCAAACCAACGTGTTCGAACACCCCGGCGCCCGAGATGTGATCCGCCGTGAAGAATTCGAACGCCAGGGCGCCACCCAGGCCCGCGATGTGCTCAACCGCATCCCTGGCGTCAACGCCCCGGACAACAACGGCACCGGTAGCCACGACATGGCACTGAACTTCGGCATTCGCGGGCTCAACCCGCGCCTGGCGTCGCGCTCCACCGTGCTGATGGATGGCATCCCGGTGCCCTTCGCGCCTTACGGCCAGCCGCAACTCTCCTTCGCGCCGATCAGCATGGGCAATATGGACGCGGTGGATGTAGTACGTGGCGGCGGTGCGGTGCGCTATGGCCCGCAAAACGTCGGTGGCATCGTCAACTTCGTCACCCGTGCCATCCCGGATGCGCCGACGGTCAAGGGTGGTTTGCAGACCGAGACCAGCCCCTCCTCCAGCCACGACGGCTTCAAGACCACCGGCAACTTGCTGGCTGGCGGCACCGCCGACAATGGGTTGGGTGGCGCGCTGCTGTACTCCGGCACCCGCGGCGGCGACTGGCGCGAAAACAGCAACACGCGCATCGACGACCTGATCCTCAAGGGCAAATACCAGTTGGACGACGCCAATAGCTTCAACGCCATGGCGCAGTACTACGAAGGCCAAGCCGACATGCCGGGCGGTTTGAACGTCAAGGACTACAAGGCTGATCCGTACCAGTCCACCCGCCCGTATGACAAGTTCTGGGGCCGCCGCACGATGTTCAACGTCGGCTACCGCTACGAGCAGGACCGCCGCGAATTCACGGTCAACAGTTTCTTCACCAAGACCCTGCGCAGCGGCTACCTGGACCAAGGCAGCTTCCTGTCGCTGTCGCCACGGGAATATTGGGTACGTGGCCTGGAAACGCGCTTCGCCCAGGGCTTCGACCTCGGCCCCACCAGCCACGAAGTGGGTGTTGGCTACCGCTACATCAATGAAGCCGGCCACGAGCTGCGCTACCGCACGCCGATTGCCGTCAACCAGCAAATCCCCACCACCAACAGCCGCAACGACCGCGACACGCGCGGCGGCACCGAAGCCAATGCGTTCTTCATCGACGACCGCATCGACATCGGCAAGTGGACCATCACCCCAGGCATTCGCTACGAGATGATCGAGTCCCAGCAGACTAACAACCTGAGCAACGTCAAATACAAGGGCGACTACAACACCGCACTGCCAGCGCTGAACGTGCTCTATCACCTCACCGATGATTGGAACCTCTACGCCAACACCGAAGGCTCGTTCGGCAGCGTGCAGTACAGCCAGATGCCCAACCGTGTGAACAGTGGCGAAGTGAAACCGGAAAAAGCCCGCACCTGGGAACTCGGCACGCGCTACGACAACGGCAGCTTGCGCGCAGAAATCGGCGCATTCCTGATCAACTTCGACAACCAGTACGACAGCAACCAGACCAACGACACCGTGATCGCCCGCGGTGAAACTCGCCACCAAGGCATCGAGTCGAGCATCAACTACGCCCTCGACGGCCTGAGCCCCGCACTGGCCGGCTTCGATGTGTACGCCACCTACGCCTATGTGGATGCGACCATCCGCGAAGACGGCCCCAACAAAGGCAACCGCGTGCCCTTCTCCTCCAAGCACAAAGGCACCCTCGGCGTGGGTTACACCGAAGGCCCTTGGAAGCTGAATGTGGACAGCAGTTACCAGAGCAGCCAGTTCGCAGACAACGCCAACACCCAGGCCGAAAGCGCCGACGGTGCCAATGGGCGCATCCCCGGCTACATGCTGTTCAGCAGCCGCGCAGCCTACGATTTCGGCCCGCAGTTGTCGGACTTGAATGTGGCGGTGGGGGTGAAGAACATCTTCAACAAGCAGTACTACACCCGCTCGTTCGATGACAACAACAAGGGCAAGTACGTGGGTGAGCCGCGTACGGTGTATGTACAAACCTCTATCGCGTTCTAACTGTATTTTGTAGGAGCGAGCTTGCTCGCGAAAAACTCACAGGCGCCGCGTTCATTCAGCAAACACGCGTTATCGTTGACGTTTTTCGCGAGCAAGCTCGCTCCTACAGATGGTTTTCAGTATGTTCAGGATCTAACTGCCCGCCAGGCAACTCGGGGTGGCCGCCACCAACGCGTCAATGGCACACCGCGTCTTGGCCGGCATATGCGCCGCCGTCGGCCAGATCACATGGATCGGCGCAGGTTGCTCACGGTAGCTGGGCAGCACGGCCTGCAACTGCCCGCGCAGCGCATAGTGGGCAATCAACCAACTCGGCAACCAGGCCAGGCCTACGCCCGCGATGGCGGCATCGGCTACCGCCTGGAGGTCGTCCACGATCAAGGGCGAAGCCAGGCGCGAGCGCTGCGCGGTGTTGCTGCGGTAGGCAATGCCACGATGAGCGGCCAGGTCTTCGATACTGCCAATAGCACCCTTGCGCTGCAAATACGCCGGCGACGCTGCCAGCCCCATGACCTGCTGACCCAGGCGCCGTGCGCTCAGGCGGTCGGTGTCGGGCAACGGGCCGATGCGCACGGCCATATCGAAGCCCTCCTGCACCAAGTCGATCATGCGGTCGGAAAAACAAAGGTCGATTTCCAGTTCCGGATAACGATCCAGCAAGGCCCACAACGCTGGCGCGGCATAGTGATGCCCAAACGCCAGGGGCACACTCACTCGCAAACGCCCGCGAGGTTGCTGGCGGCCGCTTTCCAACACGGACTCGGCGGCCTCCAGCTCTGCCAATGCGCGCAGGCAATGCTCGTAGTACGCCTGGCCATCCTCAGTCAACCGCTGGCGCCGGGTGGAACGCTGTAACAGGCAAGTGCCCAAACGCGCTTCCAGACGCGCCAGGCCCTTGCCCACCGCTGAACGCGTGAGGTTCAGGCGCTCGGCGGCTTCGGTGAGGTTGCCGCTTTCAACAATCTGCAGAAAGAGTTCGACACCATCAAAACGTGGGGTAGCCATGCTTAATTGTCGCCTTGTATTCCCTTGTCTACGGAAAAGTTATCGCCAATAAAGAACCTGATTCCCGAGAGAATAGCCCCTCCCGCTTTCGAAAGGAATGTCGTATGTCCCGCGCCGCCGCACTATCGGCCCTCACTCCCCCGCGCACCGCCAGGAACGGCCTGGCCCTCACCGCCGTCTGCCTGGTGGCCCTGATGTTCGGCCTGGAAATCTCCAGCGTGCCGGTCATCCTGCCGACGCTGGAACAGGAACTGGGCACGGGCTTTCAAGACGCCCAATGGATCATGAATGCCTACACCCTGGCCTGCACCAGCGTGCTGATGGCGGCGGGGACCTTGGCGGATCGCTTCGGTCGTCGGCGTGTGCTGGTGGTGTGTCTGTGGGTATTCGCCCTGGCCTCGCTGGCCTGTGGCTTGGCCAACGATGCGCCGACACTGATCGCGGCGCGTTTCGTCCAGGGCATTGGCGCCGGGGCCATGATGATTTGCCAATTTGCGATCTTGTCCCATCAGTTCCGCGAACCGGCGGCGCGTGCGCGGGCCTTTGCGATATGGGGCGTGATCGCTGGCGTGGGCCTGGGTTTCGGACCGATGGTGGGAGCCATGATCCTGGCCGTGGCGGACTGGCGCTGGGTGTTCCTGGTGCATGTACCGCTGACCCTGTTCACCTTGGCGTTGTTGCATATCAGCGTGCAGGAGTCCTGCGACCCGGCCAACCATCGCCTCGACATCGCCGGCATGCTGACCATGACACTGACGGTGTTTGCGCTGGTTTATTTCATCACCCAGGGCAGCGAAATCGGCTTTGGCGCGCCGGCGATGCTCGGCTGGGCTGGTTTGTCGGTCTTCGGGCTGCTGCTGTTTATCTTGATTGAGCGGCGCAGCGCCCATCCGATGTTCGACTTCTCGGTGTTCCGCATCCAACGTTTCAATGGCGCGTTGATGGGCTCGATCGGCATGAACTTCAGCTTCTGGCCGTTCATGATTTACCTGCCGTTGTACTTCCAGGCGGGCCTGGGTTACGACACGCTGACCACAGGCGCCGCCTTGCTCGCCTACACCTTGCCGACTTTGCTGGTACCGCCGCTGGCCGAACGCCTGGCCCTACGCTTTGGCGCCGAACGCATCATTCCCCTGGGCCTGGGGGTAATGGGCGCAGGGTTCATGGGAATGGCCGCCGTTAATTACGCCGAACAACCCAGCGTGGCGCTGGTGCTGCTCAGTTGCGTGATCGCCGGTATCGGACTGGCGTTGACCAATTCGCCGACCACCAACACCACCACCGGCTCCGTCTCGAATGACCGCGCAGGCATGGCCTCGGGCATCGACTTCAGCGCACGGCTGATCACCCTGGCGATCAATATCGCGCTGATGGGCCTTGTGTTGTTGTTAGGGATCAGCCACAACCTGGCCCATGTGCTGCCTGACAGCACGGCAATGGAGTGGGCAAGCCTCAGCCAGCATATTGCCGCCGGCAAGTTGGATGCGCCGGGGCTGACCATTCTGGATGCGCAAACAGCACTGCGCAGCGGCGCCGGCTGGGCCATGCTGTTTGCGGGGTTGGGCGCCTGCGGGCTGGCGATGCTGATTCGGCATTTCTTCCGGCGTGAGCGCTGAACGAAAAACGGGCCTGCATGTGCAGGCCCGTTTTCATTGGGGAATGAAAAAACAATCAGCCGTTAATGGCAGCGTTTTCGTTTTCCAGGAATTCCTCTTCCAAAGCGTCTTCGTTCACTTTGTTGATTGGCTGGTTTTTACCGACAGCGCGCGGCTTGCCTTGCAGTTTGCCAAACAGATGTTCCAGTGCGTGGTCGAGCTTGACTGCGGCGCCATCGATCGCTTGCTCCAGCGTATCGGCTTTATGGCACACGGAAACTGGTTGATGGCCCTTTGGCCGTGCTTCCAGACGGCAACTCAAATCGTGGGGGCCGGGCTTGTCGCCGTTCTCGTCCCGCAGGTAGACCTCTACACGGGTCAGGTCTTCTTCGTAGCGTTCGAGCGTGCTCTCAATGGTAGTACGTACCCACTCCTCCAGTCGGATGCTGCTTTCAATATGGTTATCGCTATTGACTTGGATTTGCATAGTTCTTCCCTTATTTCAGCTAGCTCGCCAGAGGTCACAAACTGCAACACCGGGGTGGTGAAACCATGACCTCTTGATTACACAATTGAGCACCTGCTGAAACATTTCAACCCCTTTGCAAAGATAAATCCTACATTACAAATTAACCCTGACGACGAGCAAAAACGCTGGTAGGGTGGGGAGTTAGTTACAACTTCTTACGTTCTGTTTTCCTCACAATTGCCCCTCTCCCAACGGGTGCAAGCTGCGAAAAATCCCCGCTTCCTCCACCAGCCAGTCATGCACCGCACGCACGCCCGGATGGTTCAACGCGCCCGGCGCATACAGCAGCACGTAGCGTTTATGGTTGGGCACGGCCAGGCCGAACGGCACGATCAAGGTGCCGCGCTCCAGCTCATCGTTCAGCAAGGTGCGCCGCGCAATCGCCACGCCCATGCCGGCGATGGCGGCTTCGATAGTCAGATGATTGCGGTTGAAGGTGTGCCCGCGCCGTACGTCGGCACCGTGGTAGCCGATGGCATTGAGGTAAAACTCCCATTCGGCATATTCATAACTCCCACGCCAGGCCGTGATGTCGTGCAGCAGCGGGAAATGGGCCAGGTCCGCCGGGCCATGCAAGGGTGGGCGGCCACGCAACAGGCTGGGGGCGCACACCGGGAATATCTGTTCGTCCAACAGGGCTGTGGATAACAAGCCAGGGTAGCTGCCGTCGTTGAGGTCGATGGCCAGGTCGAAGTCGCCTTCATGCAGGGCGATGCTGCTGTCTTCGGCGACCATGCGCAGTTGAATGTCCGGAAAGCGCTGCTGAAAACGTGGCAGACGCGGGGTCAGCCACTTGCCCAGAAATGAGGGGATAGAACGCAGGCGCAAGGTGCCGCTGATCATCCCGGCGTCCAGGCGCTGCAGTTCGGCATCAATGCTGCCATAAGCCTCACCCACCACGGCCGCCAGGCGCTGCCCCTCGGCGCTGAGTTCAACGCCTCGCGCACGCCGATGAAACAGTCGAAAGCCCAGGCGCTCTTCTAGCTGGCGAATTTGTTGGCTCACCGCTCCCGGCGTGATGTGCAGTTCCTCGGCGCAGCGGGTGAACGATAGATGCCGCGCAGCGCAGGAAAACACATGCAGCCAGACATAGGTCTGGCCATGGAGGGGGCGAGTCATAGCGTTTAGTCCTGCTAAAGGGTGTCTTAGGATAATTCGTTGGTCAGTACCGATCCAGAGGCTCAGTATCGCGCCAATTCCGCCTGCTCTACAAAACATGGCAGCGATTTCTACTCCATTGCTTGTAAGGCTTTAGCATGGCTATCAGTGTTTTCGATCTATTCAAGGTGGGCATCGGCCCTTCCAGCTCCCACACCGTTGGCCCGATGCGCGCTGCCGCGACATTCGCCCAAGCCCTGACCGACCTGCATTTGCTCAGCCAAACCCGTCGCGTCGAAGTGCGCCTGTATGGCTCGCTGTCCGCTACCGGTGTCGGCCATGCCACCGACCGCGCCTGTGTCATGGGCTTGATGGGTGAATGGCCAGATCGCGTCGACCCCACCTCGATCAATGCGCGTATCCAGCAACTGCGCGAGTCCGGCCAATTGCTGCTGGCGGGCTCTCAGGCAATTGCTTTCAACTGGCACACCGACTTGCTGCTGCTGGACGAAAGCCTGCCGTACCACCCCAACGCCATGTCCTTGCACGCCTATGGCGACAGCGGCCTGCTGAGCGAACAAACCTATTACTCGGTGGGCGGTGGTTTCATCATCGAAGCCGCCGAAGCTGCATCAGGCATTGCGCCGACCAGCGACGTGCAATTGCCCTACGACTTTTCCAGCGCCGTAGAACTGCTGGCCTTGTGCAACAAGCACGGCCTGCGGGTATCCGAGCTGATGATGGCCAACGAACGGGCGTGGCGCAGCGATGAAGATATCCGCAGCGGCCTGCTGCATATCTGGTCGGTGATGCGCGAGTGCGTGGAACAGGGCCTGCGCGATGAAGGCATCCTGCCCGGTGGCCTGGATGTGCCCCGTCGCGCCGCGAAGTTGCATCGCAACCTGTTGGAAATCGGTAAGCCCAACGTGATCACCTCGACCTTGTCGGCGATGGAATGGGTCAACCTGTTCGCCCTCGCCGTCAACGAAGAAAACGCCGCTGGCGGGCGCATGGTCACCGCCCCGACCAATGGCGCGGCCGGGATTATCCCGGCAGTGCTGCATTACTACATGAAATTCAACGCCGACGCGTCTGACGACGACGTGGTCAATTTCTTCCTGGCCGCCGCTGCCGTCGGCATCCTCTGCAAGAAAAACGCCTCCATCTCCGGCGCCGAAGTTGGCTGCCAGGGCGAAGTGGGCTCGGCCTGTGCCATGGCCGCCGCAGGCCTGGCCGATATCCTCGGTGCCACCCCGGAGCAACTGGAAAACGCTGCCGAAATCGGCCTGGAACACAACCTCGGCCTGACCTGCGACCCGGTCGGTGGCCTGGTGCAGGTGCCGTGCATCGAGCGCAATGCCATTGCGGCGGTCAAGGCGATCAACGCCACGCAGATGGCCCTGCGCGGCGACGGCAAACACTTCATCTCCCTCGACCGGGTCATCCGCACCATGCGCGATACCGGCGCCGATATGCATGACAAATACAAAGAAACTTCACGGGGCGGCCTGGCGGTCAGCTGGGTGGAGTGCTGATCGGAGCACTGCTACCCGCCCCAACGTGAGCCCGCGCAAAAATAATAACGAGGCAATACCGATGACTGATGTACCTACACCTGCTGCCGAAAATCCCGATGTCAGAGAAAACACAGTAACCACCGGTTGGACCAAACACGACACCACCTGGATGCTCGGCCTCTACGGCACCGCCATCGGCGCGGGCACCCTGTTCCTGCCGATCAATGCCGGCGTCGGTGGTTTCTGGCCGCTGATCGTGCTGGCGCTGCTGGCCTTTCCGATGACCTTCTTCGCCCACCGTGGGCTGACGCGCTTTGTGCTGTCGGGCAAATCCGGCGACATCACCGAAGTGGTCGAGGAACACTTTGGTGTCGGCGCCGGTAAGCTGATCACCCTGCTGTATTTCTTTGCGATCTTCCCGATCCTGCTGGTGTACAGCGTGGCGCTGACCAACACCCTGGGCAGTTTCATGGAGCACCAATTGCACATGGCGCCGCCGCCACGGGCGATTCTGTCGCTGGTGCTGATCCTCGGCCTGATGGCCATTGTGCGCTGTGGCCAGGGCGTGATCGTCAAGGCCATGAGCGTGCTGGTGTACCCCTTCGTTGCCGCCTTGCTGCTGCTGGCATTCAGCCTGATTCCCAACTGGAACGGCGCGTTCTTCGCCTCGGCCAGCGAAGGCATGCCGCTGCCGCTGTTCTTCAAAACGCTGTGGCTGGCGATCCCGGTGATGGTGTTCTCGTTCAACCATTCGCCGATCATCTCCGCCTTTGCCGTGGACCAGAAGCGCGTCTACGGCGCCCAGGCCGAGCGCAAAAGCAGCGGCATCCTGGCCACCGCCCACGGCATGATGGTGCTGACCGTGATGTTCTTCTGCTTCAGCTGCGTGCTGGCGCTGTCACCGGCTGACCTGGCCGCGGCCAAGGCGCAGAACATCTCGATCCTGTCGTACCTGGCCAACCACTTCCAGACGCCGGTGATTGCCTACGCCGCACCGTTGATCGCGCTGGTGGCAATTACCAAGTCCTTCCTGGGTCACTACATTGGTGCCAGCGAAG
The DNA here is from genome assembly GCF_021605325.1 of Pseudomonas sp. PA-7-1E. Lineage (NCBI taxonomy): Bacteria > Pseudomonadati > Pseudomonadota > Gammaproteobacteria > Pseudomonadales > Pseudomonadaceae > Pseudomonas > Pseudomonas sp. PA-7-1E. The sequence continues at coordinate 27,944 of NZ_WKFA01000006.1, read as the reverse complement.
GCTTCCAGGGGCTGATCGTCAAATCTCTGCGTGGGCGCAACCGTTCGATGTCGTCCCAATGGCTGGAACGCTGCACCGCGTTGTTCATGGTGCTGACCTGCTGGGCCGTGGCCACCTTCAACCCGAGCATCCTGGGCATGATCGAAACCATGGGCGGGCCGATCATCGCGTGCCTGCTGTTCCTGATGCCGATGTACGCCATCCGCCGAGTGCCATCTTTGCGCCAGTATTCAGGCCAGGCATCGAATGTATTTGTGGTGGTGATCGGGCTGATTGCGCTGTCTGCGATCGTTTTTTCCGTGATGCCCTGAATTGGCTCACTGATCTCCAAAAACAGCAAAAAAAATGTGGGAGCGGGCTTGCTCGCGATTGCGGTCCTTCAGCCAAGTACTTGTTGGCTGATACACCGCAATCGCGGGCAAGCCCGCTCCCACATTTGAATATCTATGTCGGGTAAATCGCTGTACGGCACGCCCTTTGCTGTAGAACTTTTGAGGAAAACGGAATTTGGCCAGTGGTCAGGCAATGCGAACTAATCCCGACACCGGCCGTCAATGACTGCATGTTCTTATCAGGCGGTAACGCACCATGGACAATCCTTTTCAGATCATCACCGACACGTTCAGCCCCCAATACCGCGTCAACCTGAGCATCCAAAGGCTGGACGGCAGCATCATGCTCACCCTGTCTGACGAGACTGGCGTGGTGGCCAAGCGCATGATCAGCGCCGAACAACGCAACGACCCGCAGCGCCTCAGGCGCCTGGTGCAAAGCATCCAGTTCGGCATCGCCATCGAACAGGGCCACAGCGCCGTGGAAATTCTGGAGCTGATGACGGACGGCGACAGCCACAAACTCCTGCAGCGACCGCCCGCCCGTACCCTGCCCTTCAGCGTCGGGCTTTAAAGCTCGCCCTTCTCGGTCTCCAGGCTCGCCTCGCCCTTGCGACGCGGGCTTTCGACCTTCACCGAAGGAAAGGCAGACGACGCGTAGCGCACCACCAGGATTGCAAACGCCAACAGCAAAATGCCGCCGCACAGGTAGATGATGCCCAGGTCCGGCGGGTTGTGGTGCGACACGTTGGAGATCAGCAAACGCGTGAGCGCGGTGATTGCCACGTAGATCAGGAAGCGCACCGGCATGTGGTTGGTCTTGAAGTAAATCCCGACCATGGCACCCAATTCCAGGTAGATGAACAGCAGCAAGATGTCATCGATCTTGATATGGCCGTTCTCCAGCATCCCCAGAAATTCCATCACCGCCGCCCAGGCGGTCACCGCACCAATGGCGAACAACGCCAGGTAATGGAACGACTCGACAAACAGATTACCCAGCGACTCGGCCAGCCCGTGTACTTGCTGACGCAGCCTTTCGGCCCAATTGATTTTCACGATGATGCTTCCTTAGGTCGGCTCGACCGGATAATGCGGGGTGGACGTGACGGTTGTTCTGCATGCAGAAAAAAGGCCAGCACTGCCATGAGATGATGGCTCGGTGGCATGAGGCACAGAAATCCGAGCCCTCGCCACAACCCGATCGTTCCCACGCTCCGCGTGGGAACGCCGCCTGGGACGCTCCGCGTCCCTCAGACCTGCTCGTGGGTGACGCGGAGCGTCACGGGATGCATCCCCACGCGGAGCGTGGGAACGATCGACCTCAGCGTGCCGTGCGAAATTTCCGGTTCAGCCCCCTATTTCCCAACTACATTAAAAACCTACTACCCAAACCCCGACGTTTGGCTTATCCTTTTCGCTGTATATAAATACAGTAGTCGCAAAAGACAACTATCGTGAAGGCATGTGAGGTGGTGAATGGCCGTCGAAGTGGTATACCGCAGCAGCCGAGATCTGGAGCGTTTGTTCATGGATAAAGCCGAAGCTGACCGTCATGACAAGATGCTTGAACTCGCTGAGTTGCTGGCAGAGGTGTTGCAAAAAGCCGTGCCGTCGTTGAGCGAGCAGCAGGTGGAGGAAGCCGGGATCTACATGGCGAAGAACCGCGATGTATTTGCCAAGGCGTTCAAGAGCCAACCGGACGCCTTGTCCGAGTTGCTGAACCCGGCGGCGGAGTAAAGCCCGAATTGAACGGGCCCTGAATCATGGATTCAGGGCCTTTTTAATGCCTGGCCTATTTGTACAGCAGGCGTTCGGCCAGTTCATCGGCCACCCGTGCGGGGGAGCGTTTTTCGGCTTGGGCATGGGCAAAGATTTCGGTCAGGCGGCTGCCGATGTTCGACAGGTGCGCGGTGATGCCTGGCAGGTCGGTGCCGGCGTGTTTGAGGGCGACGTAGATCAGCCCACCAGAGTTGATCACATAGTCCGGTGCGTAGAGGATGCCGCGGCCTTCCAATTGGTCGGCGATGTCCAGGTTGGTCAGTTGTGCGCTGGCGGCACCCGCCACGGCGGCGCAACGCAACTGGCCGACGCTGTTACGGTTGAATACGGCGCCGACGCCGCACGGTGCGAGGATGTCGCAGGGCGTGCTGAGCAAGGCGTCGTTGGCAATCGGGTGGGCGCCCAATTGCTCCATGGCCAGTTGCACCTTGCCGTGGTCGATGTCGCTGACCAGCAGCTCGGCACCCGCGGCGTGCAGTTGTTCGGCCAAGGCGTAACCGACGTTGCCCAGGCCTTGCACCGCCACGCGCAGGCCCTCGAGGTTGTCGCTGCCCAGGCGCGCCATGGCGGTGGTGCGGATACCGGCGAATACCCCCATGGCGGCATGGGGCGCAGGGTCGCCGGCGGCGGTGGTGCTCGTGACAAAGCGAGTGTTCTGGGCGATGCAGTCCATGTCGGCGACCGAGGTACCGCTGTCGATCGAGGTGATAAAGCGGCCATCGAGTTTTTCCACACAACGGCCAAACGCCTCGAACAGCGCCGCACGGCTTTCCACGTGCACGGGGCGGATGATCACCGCGGTGCCGCCGCCCACCGGCAGCCCGGCCAGTGCCGCTTTGTAGCTCATGCCTTGCGCCAGGCGCGCGGCATCGGCCACGGCGGTTTCATCATTAGGGTAAGCCAGGTAACGACAGCCACCCAACGCTGGGCCCAGGCGACTGTTGTGGATGGCGATGATCGCCTTCAAGCCGGTCACCGGATCAACGCTCAGGTGCAGCGATTCAAGGCGGGTGCTGTGCATGAGCGCAAACATCAATGAGCTCCCGAATCACTTCTGGTAGTGGGCCAAGTATAGGCTTGCGGCAGAAAACTGCTGGATTGCACTGGAATAAGCCGCGCGTTTTCGTGGGATCTACGACATAAGAGCGTGGGATATCTCTCAAGATGCTGGACGAAAATTCGCAGCAAGGCTAAAACGGGGGCATATGCCGGAGAACTCAATGAATCCCCGCACCGCCTTTTTCGCCTGCCTGGACCGTTCACCCCCCGCGCTGTTTGAGGCCGCGCTGTGGATTGCTGCCGAGCATGACGCCAGCGTGCAGCCCGCGTTGATACTGCACGACCTTGGTGCGCTACAACAACAGGTGAGCCTGGGCATGCCCTTGCTACCGGCGGATGAACTCGGCCAGCCGCTACTGCGGCGCATGAATGACCTGGGGTTTGCCCAGGATGACCACACGCCGTTGCGCCCCGCCGCCGCGCTGCTGGACAAAGTGCTGCAACGCAAACGCGGGCAACCCTTGGCCATGGGCCTGATCGCACTGGAGATGGCACGGCGCCTGGATATCCCCCTGGTCGGCGTGAACTTCCCTGGGCACTTCCTGCTGCGGGTACCGGGAGCCGACCACCTGTTGGACCCTTGCGGCGGCCGGCGCCTGTACCCCAACGACTGTCGCGAGTTGCTGGCGCGCCAGTACGGGGCGAAACTGAAATTGCAGGCCGACCACCTACTGACCGCCGAGCCACGGGCCATCCTGCAACGGCTGTCGCGCAACCTGCGCCAACTCTACCTTGCCAACGACGAGCCACTGGCCGCCCTGGTGGACGCCGAGCGCGTACTGGAACTGGGCAACGCCAGCGCCTCCGACTACCTGGCGCGGGCCAGCCTGTATCAACGCCTGGACTGCCCCAGCGCCGAACGCTTCGACCTGGAACACGCCCTGCTGCTCAGCGACGACCCGATTCAGCGCCTGCGCCTGACCGAGCGGCTGGGGCACCTGCCGCCCAACTCAGTGGTGCACTGACCCCTGTAGGAGCGAGCTTGCTCGCGAAGAACGTGAACGATAACGCAGGCATCCTGGTTTAACGCGCTGTCCTTGCGGCCTTCGCGAGCAAGCTCGCTCCTACAGTGAAGGCGCCCGCACCTGAATAATCAACAACGCTGCAATCACCGCCGGAATCGCGCAGAAGAAGAAAATCTGCTCGACCGGTATATGCATCGCCAGCAGCAGGCTGCCAAACAGCGGTCCCAGAATCGATCCGAATCGCCCCACACCCAACGCCCAACCCGTGCCGGTGGCGCGCACGTGCGCCGGGTAGAAGTTGCTCGCGAAGGCATTGAGGGTCAGTTGCCCGCCGATGATGCAGAACCCTGCTGCAAACACGCAGGCCACCAGGTAGCGTGGGTTGTCGTGGTTCAAGCCCAGCAGAATGGTGCACAGCGCTGCCGCCGCCAGCACGCCGGACAGCAACCGCACTTTGCTTTTCAGACGGTCGGCAAACCAGGCCATGAGGATGGCGCCCAAGGTGCCAGCGAACAGGAACATGGAGGTGACCAGGTTGGCTTCGTTCAATGCCAGGCCGCTTTCGAGCAATAGCGACGGCAACCAACTGATCATGAAGTACAGCAGGATCAGGCTGACAAAGAAAGTCGCCCAGATCAGCAGCGTCGGGCGCGCGTAGCCGTTGCGAAACAGCTCCACCACCGTCAGTTTGCTGCCCTGCTCCTGCAAGTTTTCAGCTTCGGTCGCCGGTGGCGGTTGCCAATCGGGCAGCATCCGCACCGTGACTTTGCGCAAACGCAGATACGGCGGCGCATCGCGCAACAGGCGTGGCAAGGATTCGGGCAACAGCCACACCAGGAACGGGAACAGCAGCAGCGGCGTCACACCACCCGCCAGGAACACCGCCTGCCAACCAAAACCATCGATAAACCCGGCCGCCACAAAGCCGCCTGCTGCGCCGCCGAACGAGAAGCCGCAGGCCGCCAGGGTCACCATCAAGGTGCGCATCCGCGGCGGCGAGTATTCAGACATCAATGCCATGGCACTGGGCATCGCACCGCCCATGCCAATGCCGCAGATAAACCGCGCCGCCATCAACGTGGTCAGGGAATTGGCGAACACCATCAGTACCGTGAGGCTGGCGTAGATCAGCACGCATGCCAGCAGGATACGTCGCACGCCGAACCGATCCGCCAGCGGTGTCACCAACAGCGAGCCCAGGGTGAGGCCCAGCAGGTTGGCGCTGAACACGGGGCCAAACGCGGACTTTTCCAGGCCCCAATCCTGGGCCAGCGCCGGCACTACATAGCCCAGCACCTGGGCGTCATAGCCATCGGTGACCAGTAACAGTGCCAGCAGCAGGAGAATCAACCATTGGTAGCGCGACACCGGACGGGCGTCGAGTGCCGCACGAAAGCTGGCAATCTGATTGTGCATCGCTAGGTACCTGTTTTTTTATGATTGTTCCCACGCTCTGCGTGGGCATACAGCCCTGGATGCTCCGCGTCCGTTTTTAGAGCCGTGACGCAGAGCGCCACATGAGGCGTTCCCACGCTGAGCGTAGGAACGATCATTACAGGGGGTTCAGGGGGTGTCAGGTTGATTGGCGGGGTGGGCCTGCATGAAGGCTGGATGTTGGGCCGCCAACGCCGCCACCCGCCCAATGCGTGGGTATGCCGCCAAGGGCACCTTGAAGCGCTCGGCCGCATACAACTGCGGGATCAGAAACGCATCGGCCAAGCCCGGCTGCTCACCAAAGCAAAACCCGGTGTCGCCAATCAACTGCTCCACAGCGCCCAGGCCCTGGCTGATCCAGTGCCCGATCCACTCCAGCAATTGCGCCTCATCGTGCCCCCACTTGCGCAGCAAGTTCTGGGTGCTGGAGTTATGCAACGGGTGGATATCACAGGCGATGATCGACGCCACCGCCCGCTCATGAGCCCTGGCGACCAAATCCCTGGAGAACATCGGCACCTGTGGATAACGCTCTTCCAGGTACTCAATGATCGCCTGTGACTGGATCAGCAACGCCCCTTCATCAATACGCAATGCCGGCACGCGCCCTTGGGGGTTGATCGCCAGGTATTCAGGCTGGCGGTTGGCGCCGCCTGCCGGCACCAGCAGGTTGACCGGCAGCGCGGTGAAATCCAGGCCTTTGAGGGCCAGGGCAATACGTACTCGATACGACGCGGTGGAACGGTAGTAAGTATAGAGTTCCATGGCCCTGTCCTCTCAGCGCGCCGCGACCACGGTACCGCGGCATTCGCCGAAGCCGATGGAGGCAAAGCCCTCGCGGCTGCAACGGGCACGCAGAATGATTTCGTCGCCGTCTTCAAGGAATTTACGTACCTCGCCGGAGGCCAATTCAATCGGCTTCTTGCCGCCTTCGGTAATTTCCAACAGGCTGCCGAACTGCCCCGGCTGCGGGCCAGACAACGTGCCCGAACCAAACAGGTCACCCGCCTGCAACTGGCAGCCATTGACGCTGTGGTGCGCCACCATTTGCGCCACGGTCCAGTACATATGCTCGGTGTTGCTCAGGGTCAGGCGATGGGCGGGCAGGTTTTGCTCACGCATCGAGGCCGTGGTGAGCAGCACTTGCAGTTCGATATCAAAGGCGCCCGCGTTCTGATCACGCTTATCCAACAGGTAAGGCAGCGGTTGCGGATCACCTTCAGGGCGCGGCGGCTGGGCTTTGCGGAAAGGCTCCAAGGCTTCGGCAGTCACCACCCACGGCGAGATGCTGGTGATAAAGCTTTTCGACAAGAACGGCCCCAGCGGCTGGTACTCCCAGGCCTGGATATCCCGCGCCGACCAGTCGTTGAGCAGGCAGAAACCGGCGATATGCTCGGCGGCATCACCAATGGCAATCGCATCGCCCATGGCATTGCCCTGGCCGATCCAGATGCCCAGCTCCAACTCATAGTCCAGGCGCGCGCATGGGCCAAAGGTCGGCTCGGACTGACCGGCTGGCAAGGTCTGGCCCTTAGGGCGTCGCACCTCTGTACCCGAGGGACGAATGGTCGAGGCACGGCCGTGGTAACCAATCGGCACGTACTTGTAGTTCGGCAACAGCGGGTTATCGGGGCGGAACAATTTGCCGACGTTTTGCGCGTGCTCGATGCCGACGTAGAAGTCGGTGTAGTCATTGATCTTGGCCGGCAGGTGCATCTGGCAATCGGCGGCACGGTGCAGCACTTGCGCCTCGCGGGTTTGCAGCTTGCTGCCTTCGGCCAGCAGTTCCAGCAGGCGCTGGCGCAGGGCAACGCGAGGCCCACGGCCCAGTTCGAAAAACGCGTTCAACTGCCCGCCCGCAGTGGCTTCGACGGCGCGCCGGGCGTCACCGTCAAACTCATCCAGCGCGGCGTGCAGGTCGAGGATCATGTCGCCAATCGCCACGCCACTGCGCGGGGCCGAGCCGTTGATACTGAACACGCCCAGGGGCAGGTTTTGCAGGGGGAAATCCGCGTGACCATTGGCCGAGGCCACCCAGCTGCGGGTCTGCGTTGGTTGAGTCATGGGTTATCTCCGGTTCGGGTTGAAGGTGGCGGGCAGCGAGGCCCAGCACGCGTCGTAAGCAGGTTGCAGTTGGGGGCACTCCAGGGCGAACTGGGTCGGACGCAGCACTTGGCTGGTCTCGAACATGAAGGCCATGGTGTTATCGATCTTGTGCGGCGCCAGGTCCACGTTGATGGCCTTGGTGCAAGTTTCGCCATCCGGGCCGTGGGCGCTCATACAACTGTGCAGCGACGCGCCGCCCGGCAGGAAGCCTTCGGCCTTGGCATCGTAGGCGCCCTGGATCAGGCCCATGTATTCGTTCATGAGGTTGCGATGGAACCACGGCGGCCGGAAGGTGTTCTCGGCCACCATCCAGCGCGGCGGGAAGATCACGAAGTCGAGGTTGGCCAGGCCGTGCACGCTGGTGGGCGAGGTCAGCACGGTGAAGATCGACGGATCCGGATGGTCAAAACTCACCGTGCCAATGGTGTTGAAGCGACGCAGGTCGTATTTGTACGGCACGTTATTACCGTGCCAGGCGACCACGTTGAGCGGTGAGTGATCCAGCTCGCAGGCCCACAGTTCGCCGAGGAATTTCTGTACCAGCGTGGTCGGTTGCTTGAGGTCTTCGTAACGGGCGACGGGCGTGAGGAAATCGCGCGGGTTAGCCAGGCCGTTGCTGCCAATCGGCCCCAGGTCAGGCAGGCGCAGCGGGGCGCCATGGTTTTCAGCGACGTAGCCGCGGGCTTGCGCGTCCAGCAGTTCGACACGGAACTTGAGGCCACGGGGCAGCACCACGATTTCCAGCGGCTCGACATCCAGCACGCCCAGTTCGGTGGCGATGCGCAAGCGGCCCTGCTCCGGCACGATCAGCAACTCGCCGTCGGCGTTGAAGAACACGCGCTCCATGGAACGATTGGCGCGGTAGTTATAAATGCTGATGCCCGAAGGTCTTTCCGACCCCGAGTTGGCAACCATGCCGACCAGTCCATCGATAAAGTCCGTGGGTTCACTCGGAATATCCAGCGGGTTCCAGCGCAGGCGGTTGGGCGTCACCGCCCCCAGCGGGCCACCGGCCAATTGCCGCGCAAGTTTGACGAACGCCGGGTGATTGGCGGACGGCTGGATGCGGTACAGCCAGGTGCGCCGGGCTTCGCTACGCGCCATGGTGAAGGCAGTGCCGGAAAACAGTTCGGTGTAGAGCCCGTAGGGGGCTTTTTGCGGCGAGTTCTGGCCGACCGGCAGCGCGCCAGGCAAGGCTTCGCTGGCGAATTCGTTGCCGAAACCCGACAGGTATTCGAGGTCCATGGATCTTCCTCTGTGCAGAAGTTGTTTTTATCGTAATCCAGTTACGCACAACGTAATTTGATCACTGTCGACCGTCAAGCTATAAAGACGCCCATTCATCTCTCGGATTCTCGCCCTTCCATGGAAAAGCCCCGCGACACCGGTAAACAGAAAGTCCGCTCGGCGGAAGTCGGCACCGATATTCTCAAGGCCCTGGCCGAACTGTCCCCGGCCACCTCGCTGTCACGCCTGGCCGAGCATGTGCAGATGCCAGCGAGCAAGGTCCACCGCTATTTGCAGGCGCTGATCGCCTCGGGTTTTGCCGAACAGAACAGCGCCACCAACCATTACGGCCTGGGCCGCGAAGCGTTGCGCGTGGGGCTGGCGGCGCTGGGCAGCATGGATGTGTTGAAAGTCGGCGCCATGCCCTTGGCCGAACTGCGCGATGAGTTGAATGAAACCTGCTTTCTGGCGGTGTGGGGCAACCAGGGCGCGACCGTGGTGCAGATTGAGCCGGCCGTGCGCGCCGTCACCGTGGTGACGCAGTTGGGCTCGGTGTTGCCGCTGCTCAGTTCGTCCACCGGGCTGGTGTTCAGCGCCTACTTGCCGTCGCGGGAAACCGTGGAGCTGCGCGAACGCGAGGTTCAAGCCGGCACCGCTCACACCTTGGCGGACGATCAGGCCTATGCCAGCGTGTGCGAGCAAATCCGCAGCCGCGGCCTGCACTTTGTACATGGCCTGCTGATGCCCGGCGTGGATGCGTTGTCGGCGCCGGTGTTCAATGCGGTCGGGCAAGTCGCGGCGGTGATGACCGTGGTCGGCCCAACCTCGCTGTTCCATGCCGATGAAGATGGCCCGGCGGCGCAGCACTTGCTGGCGGCGACCCGGGCCGTGAGTTGGCGGATGGGCTATCAGCCCTGAATCACTCGTCGCTGCGCGCCAGCGCCACGGCCACGCGATCCTCCAACGCCTTGACCTGCGCGCCGGCCACCACGTAGTTGTTGGTCAGCATCGAGAACACCAGCTTGCGCCCGCCGGCATCGGTGATGTACCCACTCAATGACGACACGCCGCCCATGGAGCCGGTCTTGGCGTGCAGGTTGTTTTGCGCCTGTGTGTCGCGCAAGCGATAGCGCAGGCTGCCGCCGGTCATGCGGTCGGTGTTGCCGGCAATCGGCAGCGCGTTGTACCAGGCGTCAAACCACGGCTGTTTGCTGGCGGCCAGCAGCAGGTCGGTGAGGGTTTGCGACGACACCAGGTTGCGCCGCGACAGGCCTGAGCCGTCGACCTGACTGAATGTGACGGTTTCCAGCCCCTGGCGCTTGAGGAACCCGGCCACCGCCACAGCGCCCGCCGCTGCCGTGCCGCTATTGGCCGTCTTGCGCCCCATGGCCTTGAGCAAGGCTTCAGACATATTGTTGTTCGAAAGCTTGAGCAGCGGTGTGATCAACGCCTGTAACGGCGCCGATTGGTGCTCGGCCAGCACCGTTACCGCCGTCGGGCTTGCCCCGCCCATCACCCGACGCCCCAGTACGGTGATGCCCTGTTGCGCCAGGGCTTGTTCAAACAGATTCGCGACCAGTTGCGTTGGCTCCCAGACGCTGACCAATTGCTGGCTCTGCTTTCCCGGCGCTACTGCGCCGCTGAGTTGCAACAGGTTGGTGCCGTGACGGCGATTGATTCCATAGCTGTTGCCCGGTCCGCTCATGGCATGGTTGCTCAGTTGCAGGTAATCAGTAGGCGGGAAAATATCGACACTCACCGGCGAGCCGTTCCGCAATGGCGCCTTGGCCGTAACCAGTACGCTGCCCGCATCAAAATCCGCATTGGGCGCCACGGTCAGCGCCGAAATCTGCGCGCCGTAGTAGGTGGTTTCATCGTCATGGGACCAATCCACCCCCAATCGCTCGGCATCGAACCAGGTGTCGTCGAACACCAGATCGCCCTGCACCTGGCGCACGCCCTGGCTGGCCAATTGCGCGGCCAGCGCCTGGTAGTCGGCAAACTGAATGCTCGGGTCGCCCAGGCCACGCAGGTACAGGTTGCCGGTCAGGCGGTCGCCCTGGCGTATGCCGTTGCTCAGCAGTTGGGTGGCGAAGCGGTATTGCGGCCCTAGCACATCCATGGCCGCCGCCGTGGTCAACAGCTTGAGGTTGGACGCGGGCACCAGCCGGGTGCGTGGGTTGTGCTGATACAGCGTGGAGCCCGTGCGGGCGTCACGTACCATCAGCGAGACCGTAGCACCTTGCAGCGCCGGATCGCTCAGCAGTTTATCCAGGGTTGCCGGAGTGGAAGTTTGGGAGACGCTGGCGCAGCCGCCCAGTAAAAAACTCAAACCGACCAGCAGGGTGCCGGTGCGTAGCCATTTTCCAAAGTACATCAGTAGCGTTTTCCATAAGCATGCAATGGCGGCAACGCTAACAGCTCGCTATCAATGTGGCGACCGCTTTCCTGTAGGATCTGGCTTGCCTGCGATGCAGACAACTCGGTGTATCAGGTAAACCCAGTCGATGCCATCGCAGGCAAGCCAGCTCCCACAGATAAATGAATCAGAAGGTCAAGGTACTGGACACCGACACCTGCCGCGCATCGCCCATGGACACAAACTGCGTATTCACCGAGGACGTGTAGTAGGTACGGTCGAACAGGTTTTTCACGTTGAGCTGGAACTTGACCTTCTGCCCCTCAAGCCTGGTGTCGTAGCTGGCGAACACATCAGCCACGGTGTAGCTGGGCAGTTCGAAACTGTTGGCCGCATCCCCTGCCCGCTCGCCGACATAACGCGCCCCGGCGCCGACGCGCAGTTGATCACCGCCCAGGATGCTGCCGAAGTCATACACCGCTGACAGCGAGCCGGTGCTTTTTGCCACGTTCTGCAGGCGGTTGCCTTTGAGCTTGGGGTCTTCGGTGACCTCGGCATCGGTGTAGGCATAGCTGCCGATCAGGCTCCACTTATCCGTCAGCTGGCCGCTGGCATCCAACTCCAGACCACGGGAGCGCACTTTGCCGGCCACGCTGTACTCCGAGGTCAGGCCCTCGCCTACCTGCACCAACACGTTGCGTTTATCGATGGTGAACAACGCTGCTCTGGCGGTGATACGCCCCGGCAGGTCGAACTTGGTACCCAGCTCCCAGGCTTTGGATTCCTCCGGCTGCAAACTGCCATTCAACACGGTTTTATTGGCCAGTGGCGCGATGGTGGAGTTGGGTTTGAACGACTCGGTGTAGCTGCCGTAGAACGACAATTCGTCACTGTAGCGATACACCAACCCGGCCCGAGGCACCCACTTCTGGCCATTGCCGTCGGTGTTGGCGGTGAACGGCACGCCTTTGCCGGCGTATTGGTCGTACATCTGGTAGCGCGCACCGCCGACCAGAATCCATTGATCGTTGAGGTGGATGGCATCCTGGAAGAACAGCGAATCGCTGCGCAAAAGATCGGTCTGGTTGCTGTCCGGCGCGCTGACTTTGGAACCGGCGACTTCGTTGCCGTATACCGGGTTGGTGTAATCAAAGCTGCCCCGCGGTGCCTGGCGGATCAGGTCGGCACGGTAGATCTTGCGGTACTCATCGTCCAGGCCGAACACCAAGTCGTGCTGCATACCCGCGACATCTACCTTGCCTTCGAGGCTGGCGGTGGCGAAGCGGTCGGTGGTCAGTGCGCCCTGAGTGCCGTCCATGCTGCGGGTCAGGGTGCCGTTGGTGTTGACCTTGACCACGCGCACCTGGCTGGCGTCGTAGGTCTCGCGGTTCCAGCTGTAACCGAAGTGGGCTTTCCAGTCGTCGTTGAGATCATGATCGACAGTCAGGCGGTACAGATCGGAGCGGCCTTCCATGTTGTTGAACGGCTCGTCCAGACGGCGAGTGGCGGGGATGTTCAACGGATGGTTGGTCTTGGGATCGATGGCGGTGCCACGGTCGAACGGCGCGAGAAATTCGCGGTGCTCATAAGCCAGCAGCACTTGGGTGGTGTCGCCATACCAGGCCAGGGACGGCGCCACCAGGGTTTCGCGGTGGGTGCCGTAGTTGCGCCAGTAATCTTCGTCTTCATGGTCGAGGATCAGGCGATAAGCCAGGCCGCTGTCACCCAGGGGCCCGGTGGTGTCGAGGTTGCCGCCGCTGCCGTTCTTGCCGCTGCCGAAGGTCGAACCGCGTGCGGTCAGGGCGGTGGACTGCACCAGCTCAGGCTTTTTGCTGACGATATTGACTACACCGCCTGGGTCCTGGATGCCATACAACAGCGACGACGGGCCCTTGAGCACTTCGACGCGCTCGGCTGTCGCGTTCAAGGCACGGCCCTGCACCATTGGCATACCGTCCTTCATGATCGAGCCGTTACGGTTGTCGCCAAAGCCGCGCAACATCACCGCGTCCTGGGTGCTGCCGAGGGTGTTTGTCTGGGTGATACCGCTGATATTGCCCAGCGCGTCATCCAGGTTGCGCGGTTGCTGGTCGCGCAGCACTTGAGCAGGCACTACGTTGACGGTTTGTGGGGTTTCCAACAGCAACCCATGGGAGCGCATTACCGAGCTGGTCGGCGGCGGTTGGTAGCTGGTGCTGTCCTGAGTGAGGTTGGCGCCGCTGATGGTGGTAGCGCCGAGGTTGACCGCGCCGTCGGTTGGCACCGGCTCCAGCGCCAGGGTGCGGGCATCGATCTGGCGGAACGTGAAGCCGGATCGGCTCAGCAGGCGTTGCAGCGCCTGCTGAGCCGTCATCGGCCCGCTGACTGCCGGGGCATTGAGGCCGTAGGGCGCTTCATCGGTATAGATCACGCTGATGCCGGTGACCCGGCTGAACTCGCTCAGGGCCTGGGGCAGTGGTTTGGCTGCCAGGGCAAAATTGAACTGGGCGCTCTGCTGCTCCTGCGCACGCGCAACGCTCAAGGGCAGCAACGCCAGCCCCGACACTGCCAAGACCGAAGCTCCCAGCCACTGTTTTACCCATCCGCCCGCCGTCGACTTCATGCTCTGAGAACCCGTGTTGAAAACGCTGTTAATGCGAATAGATCGCAGTTTCAAGCACTACACGGATGGGGCGCAGGTTTACCTCACATGGGTTCGCAACTATTTTTGTGTATGCCGCCCTCGAGGCCACTCGCGGCCAGGCACTCCTTGACACTCTTCTTCAATTTCTTGATCAAGCGCTCCTGACGCAGCGCCTCGCCCTTGCTCGCACATTGCTCGGTATAGACCAAGGCCACGGCAGGGCTGGACAGAAAAAACCGTGCGCCCTTGCCGCTTTGGTGCGAGGCAAACCGGCGCACGGGGTCATTGCTGATACCGCAGTACAGCGAGCCATTGGCGGCACGCACCAGGTAGACGAACCAGGGTTTGGGTTCAGAGGGATCAGTCACAAGTCGATGTCGGCAAACCAGAAGAGCGCCAAGCTTATCAACGCCCGGCCTGAAATGCCTTCAAGCCTTTGAGCGCCTGGGCACGTACCGCGTTTTTCAGCGCGGGCGACCAACCCAGCAACAGGCCCTTGAGGCCCAACGCCTGGCGCGACCAACGCCACAGGTCGAAGTGGTCGTGGTGTTCACAGATCTTGCCGTCACGGAACACGAACCGCGCACCGATATCGTTGACCACGGTATTGCCGGTGGCGCTGAACAAATACGTCGCCACCCAATGGGCACTGCCGGTGCTGTCATCGCTGCGCACATGGTCGAACGTCAGGGAAAAATCCTTGGCCCGCGTGGTAAGCATGCGCCACATATCACCGGCGTCTCGCCCGCGCAGTTCGCCGAAAGCCGGGTCGCTGAAGACCACATCGTCGGTGTAGCAAGCGGCCATGGCCTCGGCGTCAAGGCGCTGAAAGGCCTCATAGAAGCGGTGGATCAGAGCATCGTGGGCAGCACTCATGGGCAGGTTCCGCAGCAATTATTGTCAGGCCTGCACGATAATCCGCACAGGCCGCGAAGACCATGGGCATTCATGACAAAAATAGCGCTGCCGTCGATCTGGATCTCTTCAGCGGTCGGCAGTGCGGACTTGAACACTAGCCGCGCGGCCTTGACGGCTATCAATGCAGGCGCGTTGCAACTGACCTCCGGCAGGGTTGCATCACTTACGGTCGATCAACCAGCGGTTACGCGGGCACAAGCAAGTACATCGCACAATGGGTATTTCGTCTCAACTAATTTGACCGGAATTTTAAACAACCCTCAACTAATGCCAGCAGGCGCTAACAACAATTTAGAGCACTTAGCGCACCAGCCCCATACAATTAATACGAATCCTGCACTTGGCCTTTAGTTAAACCACTGTCATAAAACTGCAACTTTCTAAGGCACCATTCCCGATGCACGCGCATAGGCGAACAGTTCAACATCGGTAGAGATACTCAGCCGCTGCATCGCTGTACTTTTCTGTTTGCTGATAGTGGAAATACTCCGGTGGACCTTGGCCGCGATCTGGCTGACAGTCATGCCGCTGGCCAACATACGCACCACCTCGCTCTCCTTGCCGGACAACTGCGGCTCATGGGACTGATTGCCTGTCCCCGCCTCCACCAGTTGCACCCGCAGGCATTCACTGGCGAAGGTCTGGCCGGCGCACACGGCTTTGATCGCCAGGGGCAACTCCTTGGCAGAGGCACTTTTGGCGACCACTGCCTTGGCACCATGGGCGAAGGAGGCACGCAGGGTGGCAACGTTGGCGAACATCGTCACCAGGATCACTGGCACGTTCGGGTACTGACGACGCAACAGGCTCAACAGGCTGTAGCCATCAGCTTGCTGACCGCCCGGCATGGCAAAATCGGTGACCAGCACATCACATGCCGTAGTACTCAACACCCCGAGTAATTGATCGGGGCCGTCGGCTTCGCCGACCACCTTGCACTTGCCATTCGCCTCAATCACGACTCTCTGCCCGACTCGAACAATAGGGTGATCGTCAGCAATAATTACTCGAAGCATAGATACCTACGAATGGTGGCAACTTGAATCCGCGCAAAATACCTCTGTCAGCGCTCATCAACAACTACTAACAAAGACCCACTTGCAGCCGAAGCCAATGTTTAGTAGCGGCTATTTTTTGGACTACAACATAATAGGAAACCACCTACAGCAAAAACTAGACTTCCAAATAACTTAAACCCTCTGTAAACACCTTTCACAGAGTGGACAGATAATCCAGATAGGTGCGCAAGCGTGCCTGGAACGATGTCAACTCCGCCTGGTGCGCAGACACGCCATCGCGCTGAACCTGCTCGATCAACCTCACGGCACAGGACTCAAGCCCTGTTCCTCCTATAAATACCAGGCTACCCGTCAATCGATGCAGGCGTTCGGCGGTCAATGATGCGTTCAATGCGGCACAGGCACGGCCCAACAGGTCGTGATCTTGCCAAGCCTCGACCAGCAGATTTTCCAACAGTTGATTGACCACCTGTTCACTGCCAAACGTCGCGACCAGGCTCGCGCGGGCGGGCCACCCCATAACCTTCGCAACAGGCTCCGCACCGATAGGCATGTGATCGGCACCCGGGAGCCATCGCGCCAAAACGGCACTTAATTGTTCCAGGGTCAGAGGCTTGAGCAGCCAGGCATCCATGCCCGCGTCGCGGCAGCGCTGGGGGCTGTCGTTTTGCAGGTCGGCGGTCAACGCGATGATCGGCACTCGCCTCAAGCCGACGTGGTGCTCATATTGGCGAATGGCGCGGGCCATGCTGTAACCGTCCATGACGGGCATCTGGCAATCAGTGATCACCAGGTCAAAGGGCCGACGAGCATAAGCCACTCGCCCGAGATACCCGTCGGTGACCAGCTCATGGTCCAACCCGAGTTTTCGCAGCAAGCAACCCAGCAATAGACGGTGGGCTGAATGATCCTCCGCCACCAGGACATGCAACTGCCGCCAGTGAGGCGGGGGAGTAACAGGCGATCTCGATTTGCGGCTCGCGCCTGCGGTTGAACCTGACAGCGAACCCATCAGTACCTCTTCGTAGCTATTGATACGGCAGCAACCTTCGGCACTGGCGCAATAGCCATAGAGGCCTACTTAGGCAGCAACGATCGCCACATTCCTTTGAATGCTATCGACGAAAAACCAATAACCTTTTGAATGGCTTAAAGCCGATACAACAACTACGAAAAAACGCGAACTCACCCTATTCGATCCACCCTGCCAATGTCGTATTAGTTGTATTTCCCCCGCGCACGCTCCTCGCTAAATTGTGCCCCACCCCAAAAGAGGGACGGCTTGCCACTCCCCGGCAGCCGCAAAAAATATCGAGACCATCGCACCGACAACCACCCGCCGACACCAGCGCGGGCGTTGCGTTGCACGCACCTCTATCTGCCAGCCTGCAATGGAAAAAACAGAAAAATGAAGAGCCCTGTAGCCCTATTGAGCAGTGTCCTGCTGCTCGCCATGAGTTCATCGGTATTCGCAGCCAGCAGCGTGGAACTGGCCGTCAAAGGGCTGATCACACCCAGCGCCTGTGCACCTAGCCTTTCAAGCGGCGGGATTGTCGACCACGGAAAAATTTCGGCCAAGGATTTGAGGCTGGATGGATGGACCGTGCTTAAAAGTCACAACCTGCAACTGGGCATCACGTGCGATGCGCCAACCCTGCTAGCCCTGAAGGGCATTGATAACGTTGGTGACGCCCACGATCCGAGGAACAGCTATGGCCTGGGCTTGGTCAGCGGAAAAAAATTAGGCAGTTTCTCCCTGACCTTAAGCAATCCAATCGCCGATGGCGCAGCGATCTCCATGATTGAGTCCTCGGATAACGGCCTCACCTGGCGGGCAAGTTTCCCAGGTGACATGTGGCCAGCCTCCTACCTCGCTTCGTTTGGCGACAACACCACCGGCAGGTGGGCACCCACCCCGGTCCAGCAGGTGTTGGCGGACCTCATGGTGGCAACCATCATCGCGCCGACAGCAGGAATGGATCTGACCACAGAGGTTCCAATCAACGGGTCCGCCACGCTTGAAGTCAAATACCTATAACGCCTCTGCCCCATGCCCAAGGAGATTCACTGACATGAATGTTTTTGCATCCGGCCTGATAGGCGCCTTGCTCCTCAGCCCGACAGCATTCGCCGCCAGCAACACAGACTTGCTCGTGCGCGGCAGCATCACCCCCAGCGCTTGCTCACCAGTCATCTCCGGCGGCGGGACTGTGGACTTCGGCAAGGTGTCGGTCAAGGACCTCAACACCGACACCTACACCGATCTGCCCAGAGAAACCATGCTGTTGAGTGTGCGCTGCGACGGGCCGACGTACTTCACCCTCAACACCATCGACAACCGTTCAGGCACCGCCGCCAGCCACTTCAGCTGGCATGGGCTGGGCACCACACCCAGCGATGAAAAAGTCGGCGATGCCGGGCTGGGTCTCTATTTGCCCGTGGCCGACGGCGTCTCCGTGCGCACCATCACCTCAAGGGATGGCGGCGTGACCTGGATGCCTTCGGTGATGCTCAGCCATACCTTGCTGACGGCGATCGCCCACAGCGACGACGTGATACCGATTGCAGTTCAGGAACTGGACGCCGAGATCCGCCTGATCACCCACATCGCACCTGCCAACAACCTGACGTTGACCGACGAAGTCCCTATCGACGGTCACGCCACCGTACAAGTCAATTACCTTTAAGGAGTCCCTACGATGAAAACCCGATTGACCACCCTGGCCGCCGGCGTATTGCTGCTCGGCTCGGCGACAACCTTCGCTGCATCGTCCGTTGACCTGACCGTCAAGGGGCTGATCGTGCCCAGCGCTTGCACACCCAGCTTGTCCGGTGGTGGCGTGGTCGACCACGGCAAGATTTCCGCCAAGGATCTGAATCTGGACGACGCAACATATCTGGATAAACGCACCCTGACGATGACGGTCAACTGTGACGCTCCGATTCAGTTTGCCCTGCACCCGATTGATAATCGGGCAAGTTCCAGCATGAGCAGCTCGTACTTTGGCCTGGGTTTTATCAACGATACCCAGAAACTGGGTTACTACTTCCTCACCTTGAGCAACCCGGTCGCCGATGATGGCGTTGTAGTGCAGACGATCGGTTCCACTGACCAGGGCCAGACCTGGTTCAAAGAGAAGTTCCTGGACCCAGGCCTGTACATGTCAGTTGCCTCAATGGAGGACCTTACCCTGCCCCTGGCGGTCAAGGACTTGAGCGTTGATGTGGGTGTAAGCACTGCAATTCACCGCGCCGACGGCCTGGACCTGAGCAACGAAGTGACCATCGACGGCTCCGCCACCCTTGAAGTGAAGTACCTCTGACCCATGGCGCCCCATGCCCTTACCCTTGAAGGGCATGGGCTTCGCCGTGGGCTGTGCTCACCCGTGCCAGTGATGAATCGATGACTATGTTCACCCGTTTCTTTACCGTGCTGTTGTTATCCCTGTGCGCTGCGGCCAAGGCCAGTGCGGGCAGCGCTGCCGAGCTTACGGTAACCGGTCGTGTGACACCGGATGCCTGCTATATCGAGCTGTCGGATGAAGGCTTTGTCGAC
Organism: Pseudomonas sp. PA-7-1E; assembly: GCF_021605325.1. NCBI lineage: Bacteria > Pseudomonadati > Pseudomonadota > Gammaproteobacteria > Pseudomonadales > Pseudomonadaceae > Pseudomonas > Pseudomonas sp. PA-7-1E. Next base: position 8,564 of record NZ_WKFA01000006.1, on the reverse strand, counting down.
CACGGAAAGATCCCCGCACACACCCTCCTTGTCGACGAATTCACCGTGCTGCCCAGCCGGCAACTCGAACTGCAGGTGCAATGCGCCAGGCCCATGCTGTTTGCGCTGGTGGGTATCGACAATCGTGCGGAGTCTTCCCTGGCACCGGATTTTTTCTATGGGCTGGGCAGAAACATCCATGCACCGGACGAACGCCTCGGCTCCGTGGCGTTGTCGTACCGCAACCCAGTGGGGGACTCACAGGCCATGCAAGTCCTGGCCTCCACCAACAGCGGCGAAAGCTGGACGCCCGAGCCCAATGGCTATCCACGATCCTATATGGCATTTGCTCCGACGGGCGACCGTCAGCCCGACTTCATCAGCCAGTTGAGGGTCCAGCTTCAAGTGGACACCGCCATCAACTTTTCGCAGTACCTGACCCTGAATCAGGAAGTGCCCCTCGACGGCTCCATCGTTCTGGATTTGCGTTACCTCTGACCCACTCATTTCGCCTAATGGAAAACCCATCATGACGATGACATGCTCAAACACCGCGTTCGGCCTTATTGCCCTGCTGCTGATATTCGGCAACCAAGCAAAGGCTGACGGCATGGTCCCGGACACATCCGTGGTGATCGTCCACGAGGCCGATGGTGAAGCTTCCGTTTCGGTGACCAACTCCGACAGCCAGCTCTCGTTGTTGCATGTGACCTTGCAGGACATTCCGGAAGACACCGAACCCCTGCTGGTGGTGACGCCGCCGCTGTCTCGAGTCGAAGCGTCCAAATCCCAGTTGGTGCGCTTTATTCTGCAAAACCAAAAACCGTTGCTCACCCAGCGGCTCAAACGCGCCGTGTTCGAAGGCATGCCCCAGGGCCGCGCAGCCACTGCCGCCGGTCATGCCCGCGTGGGCGTGACCGTGCGCCAGAACCTGCCGGTGATTGTGCATCCCAAGGGCCTGGCACCCAATCGCAGCCCCTGGACCGGCCTGACATGGACCCTGCGCGACGGCCAATTGCAGGTGCGTAATGACACACCCTATGTGGTGCGCCTGGCCCAGGAGCTGCGGCTGTTGCCCGGCGACGGCAAGGCGATGCTGCCGCGCACCTACGTGCTGCCAGGTGAAGCCTTGAGCGTGCCTGCCAGCGGTGGCCAAGCCAAGACGGTGAGGCTACAACCGGCCACTGTGTACGGGTTTGCGGTCAAGGCCTACGACGCCCCCATCACCCTCTGACAGAAAACCACAGGCGTCGCCAAGACCGCCGCCTGGATAACGAAGTGACGGCTTATCGACCGTCACCAGAACGCCCAAAGCCCCGAACCCAATGAGGGCTGTGCGTTCACTAAGCGAGTACCTTGCGTGAAAACAGTATTGAGTTACCGTGACGGCGAAGCCGTGCCCATTCGTCCAGCCTTGCCGCTGGTGTTGCTGCTGTATGCGCTCATGCCGGACAAGGCGTGGGCCGACGACACCAGCCCCGCAGGCTTCGACGCCCAGACCTTGCATCAGCGCGGCATCGATCCACAGTTGGCCAGCCTGCTGCTGGCAACACCGCGCTTTGCCGCCGGCCGTCATAACGTCAACCTGCGGGTCAATGGCCTGCGCCGGGGACGCCTGGAGGTCAGTTTCGATCAACAGGGCAACCCCTGCCTGGACCGTGCGTTGCTGGACGCCGCCAACCTGGTGATACCCGCTGAACCCGTGGGTTGTGAGGATTTTCTCGTGCGGTATCCGCAAAGCCTGGTGGAACCGGACCCGTCGACACTGACGTTGGCACTGGTCGTGCCCACCGAAGCACTGCGCCCCGTGCAACAGGACATCTCGGGCTACCAGACCGGCGGGTTTGCCGGGATGCTCAACTACGACCTGAGCGGGTTCTACAACCGCTTTGGCGAAGACGCCAGCCGGTTTGGTTCAGCCAACACCGAAGTCGGCTTCAACGCCGGCGACTGGATCGTGCGCAGCCGCCAAGTGCAGACCTGGCAGGATGGCTTATCGCGCAGCACCCACTTGGAGGCCTATGCGCAACGGACCTTCGCCAGCCATCAGGCAGTGCTGCAGGCCGGGCAGATCAACCTCTATAACCCGGTGTTGTCTGGCGCACAGATCACCGGCGTCCAGGTGCTGACCGAGCACGCCCTTCAGGAGCAAGGCCAGAGCGCGCAAATCCAGGGGATCGCCAACAGCCCGGCACAGGTAGAGGTGCGCCAGAACGGCGCGCTGATTCACTCCACCGTGGTGCCTGCCGGGCCGTTTGTGCTGAACGATGTACGTCGCCTGAATACGCGCTCGGACGTCGAAGTCACGGTCAAGGAAAGTGTCGGCGGGGAACGACGTTTCACCGTACCCGCCGCCATGCTCGGTCTCGGCCTGCCTGCACCCGGCTATTCGGTCGCAGCGGGGCGCGTACGCAACGTCGGCGGGGCCGAGGCAGAGGCGCCGTGGGTGGTCAGCGCCGGTTGGACCGGGAACTTGCATCCGCAACTGACCCTGGGCAGTGGCGTGCTGGCGACCGGCGAGTATCGCTCGGCGGGCGCCAGCCTGGGCTGGCTGCCGTGGCTGGACAGTCAGATCCAGGTGTCCGCCCAATTGTCCAACACCCAGTCGTGGGAAAAAGTCTCGGGCGTGCAGACCGATCTTTCCTGGTCACAGCGCCTGAGCGAGCGATGGTCGTTCAGCGCCGCCAACTCCTGGCGCAGCAGCGGCTACCGCGAACTGGAGGAAAGCACCTACGAGCGCGACGGCAGTCAGCGCAACTCACGCTATCGCGACCAACAAAGCATCAACCTGGGGTGGTCACATCCGCAGTTGGGCGCATTCAGCGCCGGCGTTTCACGTTCGAGTACCTTCGAGGGCAACAGCAGCAGCCGCGCGCTGGCAGCGTGGGGCACGAGCATTGGCGCAGTCTCGTTATCGGCCAGTGCCGAGTGGCAGATGGGCGGACGCCAGCAACAGGACAACGCGGTCTACCTCACTGTCAGCGTGCCGTTGGGCGAAAGCCGCCGGCTGCGCAGTTGGGTGCGCAACTCCGGCGGCCAAAACCGTACCGGCCTGGGCCTGACCGAACAGATCGACGACCAACTGAGCTACCGCGTCAGCGCCGAACACGACAGCAGTGACCATCAGGTGGAAACCAGCGTGGGCGTTTCGGCATTGCCGCGCTATACCCAACTCGACTTGAGCTACAGCCGCTCCGATGCCGAGCGTTCGAGCTACCAGGGCGGCGCCCGCGGCGGTGTAGTCGTGCATGGCGACGGTATGACATTTACCCCCTACCCGGTGCGCGACACCTTCGCTCTGGTTTCCGTCGGCGACATGAGCGGCATCAAACTCAGCACCCCCAGTGGCCCGGTATGGACCGACTGGCAAGGCCAGGCCGTGGTGTCGCAGGTGGCCGCCTACGGGCGCAGCCCTGTGGAAGTGCAGACCCGCTCTCTACCGCGCAACGCCGACATCAACAATGGCCTGGCGGTGATCTCGGCCGGGCGTGGCGCAGTCGATCGGGTCGAGTTCGGCGTGGGCCTGACCCGCCGCATGCTGCTCACCGTCAGCGACGATCATGGAAACCCCATGCCGGTGGGAGCCTCCGTTACGACGAACACAGGTGAGTTCATCACCTTGGTGCAGGACGCCAGCCAGGTGTTCCTGCCCAATGTGCTGGACCAAGGAGCGCTGTGGATCACCACCTCCCAAGGCAACCGCTGTGAATTGCGCTACGAACTGCCGGCAAAAGCCGACCCCACGGTGTATTTCGAAACCGCACCTGCTCGTTGCCACACACCATGAGGACTACTGCCATGCACCCTGCAATCTGTTTGCGCTACGTGAGCCTGGGGTTATTGCTCGCGTTTGCCGGCACTGCTCAAGCCTTTGAGGAATGCCAATTCAACCTCAGCGAACCGCTGGTGGATTTGGGCTTGATGAGTCGCCTGGCGCAAAGCGACAGCGCGCCGCAACGCCTGCTCGGCGAGCGCCGTTTGAGCCTGACGTTCACCTGCCCCCAGGCCCAGGACCTGAGCCTGTTTTATCGCGGCACCGCCGCCTCCGCGCAACGTCTGCAATTCACTCCCAACGGCAGCTATGCCATAGAAGTCGGCAACGCCGTGCTCGACGGCCGGGCGGTGGAACTGGGCTTGTTGCCCGGCGCAGGCCAGGCGCCGGTGAGCAGCGCCAGCGTGCTGGAATGGCGGCCCGACCATGGCATCGCGCCGCTGCACCAGGGCACGGTATTGCAGGGGAAAACCCTGGCGTTGCAGTTGACTCTGCGCGCCTGGGCCGACCCGGCCGCCACCCAGGTGCGCGACGCCACCACCTGGGAAGTCAGCGGGATGATGTACCACAGCGCAAGCGGGCGTTACCGCGACCTCACGTTGCGCGCCCACTTCGCGCCGACCGCCTGCCAACCGACACTGTCGGACCAGGGCGTCGTGGACTACGGCACGCTGTACGCCAAGGATCTGAGTGCCACCCACGAAACACCGCTACCGACGCGCACCGTACGCCTGAGCGTGACCTGCGATGCTCCGGCCCGCTTCGGCCTGCGCATGAAAGACAATCGCGATGGCTCAGCCACCGGCGGCACCGATGAAACGGCCTATGGCCTGGACCTGGACGCCAGCAACAACAAAATCGGACGTTTCTACCTGACGGTCGACCCAGCGGAATTCAGCGCCGACAGCGTGTCCACGCTGTACCGCACCGACTCCACCAGCAATGGCGCAGCCTGGAGCAGTTCGACTGCGCGGCAGATCCCCATGGCTGCCAACAGCCTCATGGGCTTTACCGACAAGACCGGCGTGACTACGGGCCCGCTCGCCATACAGGTCCTGACCGGCACGATGCGCATCAAGACGTACCTGGCCCCCACCCAATCGCTGGATCTGCGCGATGTCGTGCGTATCAATGGGTCCGGCACCCTCGAAATCATTTACTTGTAGGAGTGCGTACCATGAAAATTCCTGCCCTTTGCAGCCTTCTATTATTGACCAGCACCCAGGCGGCGCTGGCGGCCTCGACGGTGGACCTCAGCGTCCAGGGGCTGGTCACGCCCGCCGCGTGCCTGCCGCAACTGTCAAACGGCGGCCTGATTGACTACGGCAAAATATCTCAACAAGACTTGAACCTGGAAACCCGCACCCGTCTTCCCGCCAAGACTCTGTTCTTCGGCATGGCGTGTACCGGCCCGGTACGTTATGCCCTGCGCATGCAAGACAACCGCGGCGACTCGACCCTGGTCGAAAGCGAGATTTACTACGGGCTGGGTTTCGACAGCAACGGCACGCCCCTGGGCGTCTACTCCATGACCTTCGATCCTCGGCAGACCCAGGCCAGCAACAACGGGCAGCTCTACGGCACCGAATCCACCACCGGGGGGCTGGCATGGCGCACGTCCAACCTCAACCCCATCGACATCGGTTCCAGGAGCTACCTGGGTTTTACGTCGATCGAGGGCAGCGTCAGCGGCCCCACCGCCATTGGCATAATAGGCAGCCACGTCACGGTGCAGACCGTGATCAATGCTCGCAAGAATCTGGACTTGAGCACGCAAACCCCGATTGACGGTTCGGCCACGCTGGAAGTGGTTTATCTCTAGACCTTCTCACAGGTGACGCGCACGTAGCGCGCACGTCCGGCGCCCAGGCCCGCCAAGATGGCGCCGAGGCCGATCACTGCGAAGATCCAGCCGATGGCCGTCCAGCCGCCGGTCCAGTCATGCACCACGCCCACAGCGAAAGGGCCAAGGGACGCCAGGGTATAACCGATCCCCTGGGCCATGCTCGACAGGTTGGCGGCTACGTGAGCGTCACGCGAGCGCAGCACAATCAAGGTCAGCGCCAGGCTGAAGGTACCGCCCTGCCCCAGACCGAGCAGAATCGCCCAACCCCACAAACCGTCCAGCGGCGCATACAGGCAGCCGAACAGGCCGCCGAGGGTCAGCAGCATCACCACCACGATCGCCAGGCGCTGGTCCTTGCCACGGGTAGCCAGCCATGGCGCGGCCAGGGAACTGAACAACTGCACAATGATCGAGCCGGACAACGCCAATCCCGCCTCTGTGGCACTCAGGCCACGGCCGATCAGGATCGACGGCAACCAGCCGAACACGATGTAGGCCAGGGACGATTGCAGGCCCATGTACAAGGTCACTTGCCAGGCCAACGGGTCACGCAGTAGCCCCTTCACACGGTAAGCGACGCGGTGTGCGCCGTGCTTCTGCCCGACTTGCGGCAACCAGAACAACGCCGCCAACAGCGCTGGCAGAATCCAGAACCCCAGACCAAGGGGCCAACTGTCGCCGAAGTAATGACTCAAGGGTACCGTGGCCCCTGCCGCCAATGCGGCGCCCAGGCACAGGGCCATGGTGTAGACGCCGGTCATGGCGCCCGCGCGTGCGGCGAAGTCGCGCTTGACGATACCCGGCAGCAATACGCCGATGATGCCAATGCTGGCGCCGGCGATCAGGCTGCCGGCAAACAGGCCCACTTCCCCGAATGAACTGCGCAGGATGATCCCGCCAGCCAGGGTCAGCAAGATGCCGAACACCACCCGCTCAGCCCCAAAGCGTCGGGCCAGGATCGGCGCCATGGGCGCGAACAGGCCCAGGCACAACACCGGCAGGGTGGTCAGTAAACCGGCTTGGGCCGCCGACAGGCCCAGGCTGCTGGAGACGTCGGCCAACAGCGGCGACAGGCTCGACAAGGCCGGGCGCAAGTTGAGCGCCACCAGGATCAGGCCCAGCAACAGCAACCAGGGCCGGCTCACCAGCGGGTGGTTGTGTTGCACCACGTCGTCATCGGCCTCGGCGTCAATCAACAACTCTTCAAGTTCGGGTGTGTGTTGGGTTTCAGGGTTCATTGATCAACTGCCGGCAGAGGGATTTGGCACGTTCGGGGTCTTGCTGTTCTACGGCGTCAAGCAGGGCAACGTGCAAGTCGAACACGGCCTGGCGACGCGGTGAAAGGTTCAGGGTCTGGCGCAACTGCGCGCCGACGATAGCGGAGAAATACTGATACAGCTCACTCAAGGCCGGGTTGTGTGCGGCGTCCACCAAGCGTTGGTGAAACGCCAGGTCGGCGCTGATATAGGCCTCGAGGTCGCCCTGATACAGCGCGGCGCTGGTATCCAGCGCTGTGCGCAATGCTCGCAGGTCACTTGCAGTACGGCGTTGAGCAGCAAGGCCGATGGCCTCCACTTCCAGAATCTGCCGCGTCTCCTGCGCCTGCCCCAGGGTGCAATGAGACAACGCACGCATCGTGCCCAACGGGTCGGTCATCGAGCGCAAATAACTGCCGTCGCCCTGGCGGATTTCGATCAACCCGGAGAATGCCAACACGCGCATGGCTTCACGCACGGTGTTACGGCTGATCCCCAGTTCGGCGCACAGTTCGGGCTCGGTGGGCAGGCGTTCGCCAACGGCCCACACACCCTCGGCAATACGCAGACGCAGTTGTTCCAGCGCCTGGTCAACCAGCGAGCGTTTGATCAGCGGGGCGATGTCTGTCATGGGTTTAACGCTTTCGTCCAATCATAGGATGAATTTTCCTACAGCCTATTAGGAGTCGCCTACAAAGGCAACGCACTAGGGTTTTTAGGCAGGGAAAGGAGCAGTATTTTCGATTGGTAAAATTACCCTCAGAGGGTAATTATTGGACTCAGGTGTCTTATGGAAAAGTACACACCTCATTACGATCTGGCCTTGATCAAGGCGCAAGTCATCCGGCTGGGCCACAGAGCCTTTACGGCAACTGCGCGGGAGAGCGCTCGTCAACTTGAATTGAGCATCGGCCAGATGCGGTTGGCGGTCTGCGCCCTTGAAACGCGAATGTTGTACAAATCAATGACAACCTATGCAGACCACCGGATATGGCAGGACGTCTATCTGATCAAGATGTACGGTACGGAGATTTACATCAAGGTGACTCACCGCCCAGGCGGCGAAGCTCCCGTAATCTCCTTCAAGGAGAAAACCTTATGAAAACCCAACAATGCGTGAATTGCGGAACCCATGATGGAATGCAGTATTTCGCAGGTCGCACCTTCACCATCAACACACGCGGCATGATGCGCGACATTCCAAACATCGCGGGCTGGGAATGCCAGGTTTGTAAGGAAATCGAATTCGATCATGACGATGACAGCGCAGAGCGTTATTCCGATGCCAGTGACCAATTATTGATTGATGGCAGAAAAGTCATCGCGGCTGAAATGAAGCGAATCCGTCGCAAACTGCAGCTCACTCAGAAGGAGGCAGTGAAGCTGTTGACTGTGCGCGGGCAAAACTCATTTTCTCGCTACGAAAGGGCTGAGGTTTTCCCTCCTGAACCATTGTTTACACTCATGCGCCTACTGGATAAGCATCCGCATCTGCTGGCCGAGATCGAGGCGCTCAATGTCGGAGAAGACCTCAATCGCCTGCTCATAGCAAAAGATGAGCAACAACGTGCGGCACAAGCATCCTGAACAGACCAACAGGCAAAAATAAACCCGGCACCAGGCTAATGCCAGTCAGTTAAGACAGAATCGGTAACTGTGGCGAGGGAGCTTGCTCCCGCTGGGGCGCGAAGCGGCCCCCAAAATGGGACTG